>JAWKQN010000001.1 GCA_041390125.1 Gemmatimonadota bacterium
ACTGCGAAAGGGACGCCGGGTCGGCCAGGGGCGGCGCGCCGTACACGAACGTGTCGAACGGGTTGGCCCCCGGCAGGGCGGGATTCCGGAGCTCCCGGGCTGCCTCCGTCACGGACATGGTTCCTCCTGGGCTCGAGGCCGGTCCTGGTGCGACGACAAGGGGCCGACCCATGGAGGGGAGCGGGCATCGTTCCATGGATGCCGCGGCGCTCCTGACTCGGCAAGCGTGGTGCGTGGCGTGCCGAGATGGGCGACCCATCTCCAATGGCGCAGGGAGCGGGAGGGACCGGACAGAGCTATGTATTCCTTCGTGTCCGTCTTCGATCTTCTGTTTCTCCTCATGGCACTGGCCACGCTCGCGTCCCTAGGGGCCGCGGCCGCTTTCGCGGTCGCCGGCCGCCGGTCCAGGGCCCTCCGCATCCTCGGGATGTGGGGTCTCGGCGGGTGTGCCTATCTAGCGGTAGGCCTCGCAGTGTCGCTGGTGCGGCCCCAACGCATCCTGGGCCTCAAGGAGCCGTGGTGCTTCGACGATTGGTGCCTCACGGTCTCTGGCGTCACCACGGCATCCGAAGACACGGACCATGTGGTCACGGTCGGCCTTCGCCTCTTCAGCAGGGCGGCGGGCAGGTCAGAGCGGGCGCTCGGTGCTTGGGTGTATCTCGTCGACGAGCGCGGCCGCCGGTTTGGTCCTGAAGCCGGCGCGTCGGACATCCCGCTCGACACGTTACTCGCGCCCGGCGAGTCCTTGGTCACGTCTCGCTCGTTTCGCATTCCGAGCGGGATCCGGCCTGTTGGCTTGGTGACCGGGCATGGCGGCGGCTACTGCGGCGCGATGTCCATTCTGATCATCGGCTCGAGCGGCTGCCTCTTCGGCAAGCCGGCCATGGTGGGCCTGCCCTAGAGTTCTCTTCTCAACCCGGTTGCCCGGCAAGGCATCGTCGCTGCGCTTCCGGCGGCGATGGCACGGCTCCGCTCAGAACGCCTTGGTCTCCACGACCTCCCCGATCCGTGAACGCGGATCCGTCATCACGGTCCCCTGCACCCGACCCCAGACGACCCGCATGGCGGCGAGCAGAGCCTCGGCCTGCTCGGCGGTATCGAACTCCAGGTCGATCATCACGTAGTTGGGATCGTCGACCGGTCGCAGGACCTGGTAGCGCCGCACGCCTGACTTTTCGCGCCCGACCGGATCGCTATCGAAAGCCCTCTTCCAGCCCTCGTAGCTGGGAACCGGGTGCTCGATGCGCAGCATGTACATGGGGACTCCTGAGGGAAGTGTGTCCACCCCTGTCAAAGCCATTGTACACTGGTTCCTGGCGGACGGATCACAGGGGACCCAGGGGGCCCAGGATCCGTAACTCGATCCCAGCCGCTGCTCCGATCGCCGCCTGACGGCGCGAGATTCGCTACGCCGTCGACGGACCCGCGCCCTGGGCGAGGCTGAGCAGAGTGCGAAGCCGGGCCGACTCCGCCGCGACGACCTGTCGGCCCAACTCGGTGGCGCGGTAGTAGCGGCGCCTGGGATCCGCCTCGGCCTCCGGTGTGGGAGCTTCCTCAAGAAGGCCCTGGCGCAGCATGCGCGCGATGGTGTTGTAGAGCGATCCGGGCAGAAGAACGTCCTTCTGCCCGGTGCGCTCTTCGAACGCCTGGATGATCCCGTAGCCGTGCATGCATCCAGTGCCCAGGGTCAACAGCACTGCATACACGGGCGTGGTCAACGGCAGGAAAGCATCAACGTTCATTCACACCTCAGTGCTTCCACCGGATCGAGTTTGCTTGCTCGCATCGCCGGAATCCACGCCGCGGCCGTCGCGACGGCGAGCAGGAATAGCGTGGTGAAGAGGAGCGTGGGTACATCGGTGGGGGCGACGCCGAACAAGAGGCTGGCCAGGAGCGGTGCCGTAGCCAGCGACAACACGAGTCCCAGTGCGATCCCGCCGAGGGCCATTCGAGTCCCTTCCTTCAGGACCATGCTTCCGATGGCGCGCGCGCGCGCGCCCAATGCCAGACGAACCCCGATTTCCTGCGTGCGCCGCTGCACCGACGTGGAGATCACGCCGTACAGCCCGACCCCGGCCAGGACGAGAGCAGCCAGAGCGAAGATGCTCATCAACAAGGTCGCGAAGCGAGACCGGGCCGTGGCAGCCGCCAGGTCTTCGGACAGTCGCCGCACGTTGTAGACCGGCGTGCCGGGGTCGATGTCGGCGATGAGATCGCGCACCTGGGCCGCCGCCAGGATGGGGTCTCCCGGTCCGCGCAGCACGATGCCCGCCTCCAGGGAGCCGTATTCGTTGTAGGGAATCCAGATCAGCGGGTCGTCCGGCTCGGTGAGGCTCTCGAAGCGGATCGGTTCAACGATGCCGATGACCCGCGCCGTGGCCTGCCTTCCCTGTCCGATGTACGCCGCGATGGTGATATCGAGCGACTGACCGACGGCGTCCTGACCCGGCCAGGTCGACTCTGCGAGCCGGCGGTCGATCACGACCACGGCCTCCTTGTCGGGCCCTCCCTCTCGACGCTCGAACGACCGACCGCTCACCATCCGCGCGCCTAGCGCCTCGAAGAACCCCGGTGACGCGACGCGATACCGCGCTCGCGGCGTCGACTCGCTGCTCAGATCCGTGCCAGGCAGTCCGAAAGGTGCAGACCAGGTTCCCCCGAAGCCGGTGAAGGGCAGGGCAGGCGATAGCCCCGCGGCTGTCACACCTGGCACTTTGGCGACGCGCTCGAGCACGTCGTCGAAGAAGGCCTGCCTCCGGCCGAGCTCACGGTAGGTGAAGAAGGGAAGCGCCAACTCCAACGCGACCGCGCCTTCCGCATCGTAGCCCGGGTCCACAGCGCCCAGCTTGGCGAAGCTGCGGACCAGAAGACCGGCTCCCGTCACCAGCATCAGCGACAGCGCGAGTTCACCCACGATGACCGCGTGCCGGAGCCGGTGCGAACGGGCACCGACAGTCCGCCGGCTGGAGAGGACGGCACTGCTGCCCAGATCGCCGAGCGTTGCCAGAGGAGCGAGCCCGAAGCCGAGCGCCGCTGCGACGGTGACGGCAAGCGTGAACAGCA
The DNA here is from genome assembly GCA_041390125.1 of Gemmatimonadota bacterium. NCBI lineage: Bacteria > Pseudomonadati > Gemmatimonadota > Gemmatimonadota bacterium. The sequence goes on from JAWKQN010000001.1 coordinate 3,064, forward strand.
GTACGGTGCCGTCCAGGGACACGGCTTCGAGGCGAGGGAGGTCGGTCGGCGCCAACGACAGCAGCGTGTTGAGTCCCACGGCGGCCAGGATCAGGCCAGCGATGGTCCCCAGGCCGGCGAAAACCAGACCCTCGGTGAGGAGCGAGCGCACCATACGCCCCCGACTTACACCAAGCGCCACTCGCACCGCGAAGTCCTGCTGACGGGCCGCAGCGCGCACCAGTTGGAGGTTCGCTACGTTCAACACCGCGATGAGGAGCACCATGGCGACCGCACCGAACAACACCCACAACACCGGCCGCGCATTCGCGACCACTCCGTCGAACAGGGGCTCGACGACGACCTCGGTTCCAAACCGGGCATGGGCGGCGTGGGTCTCCACCAACGCCTCCGCCACCGTGCTCAGCTCGGCGCGCGCTTGTTCGAGCGTGGCCCCGTCCGCCAACCGGGCCAGTGCCAACCCTCCGCCTCCGGCACGGGCACCCTCGGTCATGGGAATGGGGAGGTAGCCGTAGGCATCGATGCGCGCTGGGATGCCACCGTCCGGCGGGGCGTGAACGCGGAAGCCTTCTTCCAGCACCCCGACCACATTCATGCGCGTGCCGTTGATCGTGACAACCTTGCCGATCATCTCCGGATCGGACCCGAAGCGGCCTTCCCACATCGCGTGCGACAGGAGCACGGGCATCGGAGGCGGGGCGAAGGTGGGGTCCTCCATTTGCGCGCGGGTTCGCGGCGTCCAGTCGGAGGGTTCGAGCAGTCGACCCAGCGCAGTGCCGGGCCGCAGCACATCGAAGAACCCGGGCGTGACCCATCCGATGGTGACGCGGGCGGCCCCTTGATCGTCGTTGAGGTTGGTTTCCAGCGTGCCGATGCTACCGAGCGACTCCAGCGATGGCGTCCCGGCCTGGTAGTCCAACAGGTCTGGCCCCGGGATCCCTTGCAGCTCCACAGTCGGAACGTTCCGAAAACGGTGTCGCAGGGTGAGCAGCTCTTCCGGCTGCTCGTACGGAAGTGGCCTCAGCAGCACGCCCCGTAGCACCGAGAAAACGGCCGCATTCGCGCCGATCCCGAGCGCGAGCGTGAGAATGAGCACGGTGCCGGCCATCGGTGCGCGGACCAGTCCGCGCCAAGCGACCTTCACGTCATCGAGCACGTCGCTCCACCACATCCCCCCACCTCCCGTCGTCTTGATCCCCTGCCGAACCGCCACGCCAAAGCGACCCTCCTCCCGTCTCATTATCCGCCGCATGCGCTCGGCGAGCCCCTGCCGCACCGTGTCCAAACAGACCCTCGCCACGAAACGCAGGCGTGTGACGCGGCCCTGCCGAGTCTCCAGAAGGAGGCGGAAGGTTTCGCGCATTTCGTCTTCGTGCTGTCCACGGATGTCACTGGGAAAGGCCCGCAGCAGCACGCCGAAGAGGCGCTCGGAGGTTGTCATTCAAAGAATTATAATCTTGGTAATGATTCCGTCAACCGCGAGGCCGGGGGCCAGTCTTACCCCTCCGGCTGCATCACCAACAGCTTGGCCGTGACCGAGCGAGTCCCGGACGCTGCGGTCCCCCGCACTACGAACACGTACTCGTCCACCGCGGCTGCCGCGTTCGTCTTGAGGGAGAGCTTCACGGTGGCGTCGGGGGCCACCGGTGAGGCCGGACTGAACGTGACAACCACGTCCTTCGTCAGTCCGGCGGGCACGCTCAAGGTCACCGGATCGGCGACCGAGGGGTTCAGCCGCACGAGCTCGACGTTGTAGCCGGCCGTCCCTCCGGGAGCGACCACTCGCGTCGGCGGCAGTACCCGAAACAGGAAGTCGGCCC
>JAWKQN010000002.1:300000-428839 GCA_041390125.1 Gemmatimonadota bacterium
CGGCGGGCCACGCGGGTGGATCCCAAGGTGGCGTTGGCGGCGGAGTAGGGAGGTACCGGGTCGCCTTCGAGCGGGGCTCCAGGACGTCCCCGGCTTCGAGTGGGTGCTGATCCACATCGGGAACGACGACGACGACACCGCCGGCTGCATCCTGCTGGGCGACCTGGCCTCGTGGGACATGACGCTCCAGCGCAGCGAGGCCGCCAACGTCCGCCTATACCCCCGCCTCGCCGAAGCCGCAGAGCGACGGGAGCTGGCCATCATCATCCGCGACCTCGACCTCAAGCGCCGCGACCTGGAGCTCGCCGCGTGAGCGTGCTCATCCGCGAGCGGCTCGACCCCGCCCGGGTCGGGGCTTACGGCGAATGGGTCACCGTCGACGGCGAGCCCTACTGCCCCTGCCGGACCCGGATCTCCGGGGAGGTCGAGACCTGGCTTGCTTCGCTCGCGGTCTGGACCGCGATGCTGGGGACTGAGTCGATCCCGCACGACTTCGTGTCGACGACATGTGCGCGATCGTGCTAAGGGCGACGCTCGGGTCCGCGGAGCAGCACCCCCCTGCTGAATCCATGACGGGCACTCCTCGAGTGGCGCGAGGACCTGCGCTCAAGGTGGTCAGCGGACTTCCTCTTCGTTCGGAACTCGTACCGGGCCCCCGCGCTCAGGGCCGCGGCTGGATCCGCGGGCGCGTGTCCCAGGCGCGGGCGTGGGTGACGAACTTCGGCGGATGGCTGTCGAGGCGGGCCGGACCCCTTCTACCCAGCGGACGCTCGTGGTGGAGCGGTTCCTCGAGCGGTTCGACCACTAAGGCCAGTTGCTTGCGTCCTTCTCAGCGAAGCCTGTCGTGGTGAGGATCACGCGAGGCGGAGGGTCCGCCCCCCACCTCTCTAACCACCCAAGGCTCGCTACCCGATCAAGGTCCGATCGAAGGGGGGCGTGCTCGGTAAGCGCCGATTCCGTGACGCCGAAGAAGTAGACCGCTCGACCGCTGGAATCGGTCACCTTCCAGGTGGCACTGGACGTGTTGAAGTCGTCGGAGCCCATCTCCACGGCTCCACCCGGAGCTCGATGGTCCTGCAACAACCGGATCCACCGGTCAACGATGGCAACCCCTCCGGCCCTTCGCGCGGCGAAGTCACTCATGACGTCCCCGGCCGGAGGGGTCGGTGCCTTCGTCTGCGGTTTGCTCTGTTGGTGAGGCATCCACTAGCCGACACCACTGGGCGAGCGCCGAGCAAGACAGGATAAACGCCTGGACGAATAGCACCGGCGGTCCAGCGGGCACCCAAAGCATGCGTACTTCCTGTTCGGGACTGAACTCGCTGCGCTTGTGAAATCCCGTCTCGCCCGGTTCGGGGTCGACTCCGGTGAACGACAGGTCGCCGTAGGTGACCTCTTGGCACAGCGCGGCCCGGATCAAGCCCTCACCGGCGAGCACGTCAGACAGAAGGGCGAAGAACGGGTCCGGGTCGACAATCTCGACGGCGAAGCGGCCGAATTTCTCGTCCACCCCGTCCGGCCTCTTCGTGAGGCAGAGGAGCCACGCATCCGGGATAAGATCAATCCTCACATTGTTCCGGATAGACCCTTCTTGGATCCGTCCGTGAAAGCCGATACGGCTCGCGACGGTCCTGAAGTCCGGGTCATCGGTTCCCCCTTCTATTGCCCCAGTGCTATAGAAACGCGTGCCCTCAAGCGCGTCGCCCCTAGAAGGATCTTCGGTAGCTCGGCATGCATTCAGGGTGGATATCCGTACGCGGCCTCGGGCGAAATCCATGGCATACTCCTCCGCCGGGAAGTAGCGATAGAGAGGCCCGTCGATCTTCGCTGGAGTAGCCATGGTTAGTACTCTTGGTGTCCGTCGCACCACGCCTCCGCTCAAGTGATGTGACGACCGCCGTGCCCTCGGCCGTCGCCTCACGAGGCCGCTGGCCACCTGCCCGATCAGGAGATCGCGGCTGGACTCCGGATCGATGTGGAGAAGGCCCCTGCCGCGACGCTGTCGCGGCCGGGCTCTCCCGATCCAACGAACCCTGGTGGTGGAGTGGTTCCTAGAAGGCCTGGGGTAGGGCGTCGATGATGGCCTGAGCCACGGCCCGATGAGCCTCCTCGGCATCTACTCGCCACCAGTTCCCATTCTGAGAGGGAATGTCCTGCACGCCAGGTCCCGTCAGCCTCAAGCTCTTGATATCCTCCTCAAGGTGCCACTCCCCGAGCCACTTGATGCCGTCTTCGGCTGACTTTATGGAGTTGGGAGCGCGAAAGAGCAACTGTGGCTGAATGAACCCCCAAATCGAGTTCCTCGCGCCGAGGCACATGACCTTGAAAACCTCCTCGATCGACCCCCTGGGCTCGAACTTCGCGACTCCGCGGTCGACCGCTTCCTCGAGGAACATCACTGAATCGTCGGGGGCGGCTATCACGCTTGGTCCTGGAAGGTACCTTAGCGGTGGGGGAATCGTGAGGATGCCAGCGGCCTGCTCCCACAGAGAGTCGTGCTCGTAGAAGTGGAGCCCCTGAGGACCTCGGTGGACGGCTATGCGAGTGGGGAGCCTCGGAAGGGTCGACGTCGTTTCAGGCATGCCCGCGGTCTCCAACAGAATGGTGCGTAACTCCTACGTTCAGTATCCCGGCAGCTGGAGCTCCTGTGGGATCTCCTGCATCAGGCGGACGTAGGCCGCCGACCCCTCCTCCCGCTCGAACCACCGCGACTCGCCATCGATGCCCTCGACCTCCTCGAAGACCCGTTCGATCTCGTCGACCCAGGCGCGAGAGCTCGCCTCAAGGGGGACCTGCCTTACGACTCGAACCTCGACGACGATGTCAGTGACCTCACCGAGGATCGCGTCGTCGTACAGCTCCCGGAATGCGCCGACGTAGTGCCCTTGGGCGGACACGTGGGCCCCCTCGCGCCGCAGGCGGTTCAGTGCCTGGTGAAAGTCTGCGAACTGGACGTACTCGCGGCTGGAGCGGAGGAACCGGTAGGTCACGACGATGACCTTCGCGTCGATCTCGCCGACGTTGACCTCTGCACAGGTTGCCAGCGCGTCCATGAACTGGGTCTCGTTCAGGATGTGCGGCCTACGCGCGAGGGCGCGGAGCTCCATCGCTTTCTCGATCTTCCTGCCGTAGCCGCCATGCTTCCAGTGGGGAGAGCCCTTCGCCCCGACGACCAAATAGTCGAGCCTCTCATTCACTTCAGTCTGGGTCTGGCCTCCTCGCGCCCTCACCTCGCGCTGGCCGGCCGTCCGTTTCAGGCTCAGCATCCCGCCGGTGAAGCAGAACACGCGGCCATCGAAGCTGACTGCCAGGTCACGGCCGCTCAGGATGTTACCTCCTCTTCGTCTGCATAGAGCGCCAGCGTTCCGACGAGCCGGTCTGCGAGGGAGTAGATGTCGTCGATGGAATCGATTGGCACCCTCGCTTCCTGTGCCTTTCCCCTATCGAACAGCCCGACGTACTTCTGAGACGTGTTGAAATAGAAGCGACACAGAGGCTTACGATTGTTGTCATCGAGCAGGACACCGAAGTAGCTCTTCACATCACGCGGTGCGATCCGGTCAGCGGAGATACGCTGGCGTAGGATCGCCTTAACCGTATGGAAGGCCTCGAGTTCTTCGTCGGTCGTCGCGACCTCGGAGCTTCCAGACGACTTTGCGTCCCCAAGGGTGCCGGCGTCGCGGGCCATTGGTTCGGCCGATTCTTCGGTCGAGGCCAGCGCTGACTTGAGGCGGTCGCTGATCTGCTCGTTTACGAAGAGCCGGAACGCCTTCTGGACGAGCGGCTTGAACTGGTCCTTTACCGCCTGGGTCACCCGCCCCGAATAGACGGCGGAAATAAACAGCCGAACCAGCTCCTCGGACGGGTCGTTGAGTTGTTCAGCAAGCAGACGTTTGATCTCTCGAGTGTACTTCAGGTCGGACGCTGCTTCGATGATCGCGTTCTGGTCGAAGTGGGACTTAGTGAGCTTCTTCAACTCCGGAACCACGGCGTCCTGAATGTCGAGAAGATTGAACTCAAGGAAGGGGCGCGAGTCCATCTTGTTGGGTGCGTCCAGGTCCGAGAAGAACCGGTATATGAGGCCGTTGGTCAGCACACCGATGCGCGCCTGAGTCACACTGAAGTACCTGTAGAGCTGGGATGGTGTGATGCGATCGAGGTTGGCGTTCACGGCCTTACACTCGAAGAGCATGATCACCTGTCCATCCTTCAGGATGGCGTAGTCGACCTTCTCTCCCTTCTTGACCCCCACATCAGCGGTCAGCTCTGGGGTCACCTCTGTCGGGTCGAAGACGTTGTAGCCGAGCGCATTGATGAACGGCATGACCAGAGCATTCTTCGTCGCCTCCTCAGTGGCTAGCCGGTCCACCTGCTTCGAGACTCGAGAAGCGAGGGCCATCAACTGGTCGAGGAAGTCCATGGGTCGGCTCAGTTGTGTCGGGGGACGGGGGATCGCGCGGGCTGGGTTGAACTATTCAGCCATGCTCACGAAGCGACCTCGTTGATACGGTTCTGAAAAGCTTCACCTACGCTGGACCGAATATACATCTCCAGCCGAAGGTCTCCTCTAATGTCTCTCGTGTCCACCCGCCGGTCCGAGACCCCGCAGCTCGGCGCCCAGCCGGGCGATACCATCGAGCTGGATCCTCAGCACCCCCACTGAGCCGCTCCTGCTGGGCCGCGACCCACGGAGCTGAGGTCCTCCCGGTGCTGCTACCGTACGTGGACCCCCTCACCCCCCTCGGTGACCCCCTCACCCCCCTCGGTCCCTCCGCTTCCCTGAGCCCGCGTGGCCTCCAGGTGCTTCTCGGATCCGACGGTCACGAGCGGCGCGCTGCTCCGCCTCGGAAGCTCTTCGGTAGGAAGCCTGTCGAGGAGGGCGCCCCAGGATCGTTCAGGCGTCTTCAGTCGCCGTCCGACATCCGTCTGCTAGGCCGGGCGACGAGGGGGCGGCTCCGGACCCCAGCCAGTGGTCCACCTCCCCGACGCGTCTTCGCCTCGAGGCGCTTCGACCCTCCGCCTTGACACAAGAGCCGAGAGGAGGCGTCGGGTGAGCGCTCGGCCGCCCGCACCAGGAACGGCTGTTTACATGTCGCAAGTCTTGGGTGATGCTCCATGTGTTTGGACAACAACAGAGATATGGGGTCCGACGAAGTCCCACAACCAGCACGCCCGCCAGATGACTGCGGGTGGCCCCGGCATCCACGGACCCTATCTTCAGCACCGCCCACTCCGTGCTTTGGCGGAGCGGTCCAGCGCCCGCTCCTACGTCACCCCCGGCCCCCACCGCCCCATGTTCGACGGCTTCCGCCCCTTCACCCAGACCGTGGACGGCATCGACCTCCACGGCGTCCTTGGCGGCTCCGGCCCCCCGCTCCTCCTGCTGCACGGGTATCCGCAGACGCACGTCATGTGGCACAAGGTGGCACCGCTGCTGCGGGACCACTTCACGCTCGTCGTGGCCGATCTGCGCGGCTACGGCGGGTCCTCCAAGCCGTCCTCCACGCCGGACCACGCGCCCTACTCCAAGCGCGCCATGGCCGCGGACCTGGTGGGCCTCATGGAACACCTGGGCTTCGCGCGCTTCGGCGTCCTGGCGCACGACCGGGGGGCGCGGGTCGCGCACCGTCTCGCGCTCGACCACCCGGCCCGTGTGAGCGGCATGGTGCTCCTGGACATCGCGCCCACCCGGGAGATGTACCGGGACGCCACGGACGACTTCGCCCGTGCCTACTGGCACTGGTTCTTCCTGATCCGGCCGGCGCCCATGCCCGAGCGCATGATCGGCGCCGATCCGCGCGCCTATTGGCTGGAGAAGTGTGGCGGCGGCTCCGCCGGCCTCACGCCCTTCACGGACGACGCGCTCCGAGCGTACCTGGACGCCTTCGACGATCCCGCCGCCATCGCCGCGAGCTGCGAGGACTATCGCGCGGCCGCCACCATCGACCTGCGGCACGACGACGAGGACGGGGGCCGGAAGATCGGCTGCCCCGTGCGCGTGCTCTGGGGCGCGCGCGGCGTCATCGAGCGCTGCTTCGACTGCCTGGCGCTCTGGCGCGAGCGCGCCGACCATGTGGACGGTCAGAGCCTCTCCGGCGGGCACTACCTGGCGGAGGAGCTGCCCGAGCAGGTCGCCGAACAGACCCTGGACTTCCTCGTCGGAAAGGATTGAACCGATGCCCTCCCCTGCACGATACCGGATCGCCACCATCCCCGGAGACGGCATCGGCGCGGAGGTGATCCCCGCCGGACAGCACGTCGTGGACGCGGTGGGCCGCCGCCACGGCTTCACCGTGACCTGGGACGTCTTCGACTGGTCCTGTGCCCGCTACCAGGCCACCGGACGTCTGATGCCGGAAGACGGCATCGCGCAGGTGAGCGCGCACGACGCCATCTACCTGGGTGCCGTCGGCGCGCCCGACGTGCCCGACCACGTGTCGCTGTGGGGGTTGCTCATCCCACTCCGGCGGGAGCTGGATCAATACGCCAACGTGCGCCCGGTGCGGCTGCTGCGGGGGGTGCGCTCGCCGCTGGCGGACCGCGACGCCTCCGACATCGACTTCGTGGTCGTGCGCGAGAACGTGGAAGGGGAATACTCCGAAGTGGGCGGACGCGTCTACGCCGGGACGGAGCGCGAGACCGTGGTGCAGGAGTCCGTCTTCACCCGGCGCGGCGTGGACCGGATCCTCGACTACGCGTTCGGATTGGCCAGCACGCGCCCGCGCCGGCACGTCACCTCCGCCACCAAGTCCAACGGCATCGTGCACACCATGCCGTTCTGGGATGAGCGCTTCCGCGCCGCCGCGGCCCGCCATCCGGACGTGGGCACCGCGCAGTTCCACATCGACATCCTGACCGCGCACTTCGTGCTGCACCCGGACTGGTTCGACGTGGTCGTGGGGTCCAACCTGTTCGGCGACATCCTGTCGGATCTCGGGCCCGCGGTGGCGGGCTCCATCGGCATCGCGCCCTCCGCCAACTTGAATCCGGAGCGCGCGTATCCGTCGATGTTCGAGCCCGTGCACGGCTCGGCGCCCGATATCGCCGGGCAGGGGATCGCCAACCCGGTGGCGGCCATCTGGAGCGCCGCGCTCATGCTCGAACACCTGGGGCAGCCGGATGCGGCCCGCGAGCTGGAGCACGCCATCGAGACGTCCATCGAACGGCCGGACACGCGCACGCGCGACCTGGGGGGGAGCGCCACCACCGTGCAGGCGGCCGAAGCCGTGGTGGCGGCCTTGCGCTGAGGCGAGGGCGCCGCCCCCCGCCTTTTCAGCTCGGGTCGTTCAACACCCCCAGGAACAGCAGCGTCCCCGACAGCCGTTCCCGGATGGCGAAGACGAAGGGCCGGTCGAAGCGGATCTCGGGCGACGCCGCCGCCTCCAGGACGGCCACGCCCGTGGCGGCCGCGGCCTCCGTGCCCTTCTCGTCCACAGCGATGAAGCTCTTCTGCTTCACCTCGTCGATGTAGACGCCTCCGTTCTGTACCATTCGGCTGAAGTCCGCCCGGGCCGCGTCGAACGCCGCATCCATCCCCAGCGCGATCAGCACGTCGTTCAGCTGCTTCTCCCACGCCAGCTCGAAGCGGGGGAGCACCACGGTGCCTTCGGTCTCGATCAGGCCCTCCGTGATGCCGCGCCAGCGCTCCGCATCCAGAGCGCGGGCCAACGCGCCCGCGCTGGTCCCCTCCCGCGGCAGCAGCGCCACGAACGAGAAGGCACCCCCGCCGTACGGGAGCTCGACCGCAGAGAGGCCCGCGTCACCGTACATGGACATCGTGCCCTCCCGCCGCATGAGCGGCACGTGGACCGGCCCGCCCGGCGTGGCGAACGGCTCGGTGCGGGTGTCGTCGCGGTCGAAGGTCTCGGTCCAGTCCGCCTTGAAGTACACGGCGTTCAGCAGCAACACGACCAGATCCGGCGGGAGATCGTCATACATGCGCGGGATCTTTCCACCGGTCCCGTCCGACACCCATCCGTTGATCCGGGCGAGCGTCCCGGGGGCGGCGAAGTCCACCATCTCGGCCGTGGCGTCGAAGTGCTCTGCCACGCGGTCCAGGAAGTCGCCGAGGATGGGGTAGCCCAACCGCGCCCAGACCGAGTTGGCGATCCGGACGTCGACCACGGGATCCAGCCCGGTCAGCAGACCGATCAGGTCTTCGTAGCCCTGGTTGATGGCGCTCTCGTCCAGGCCTCCGAACCCGAGCGCACCGGCCATCCCGTCGAAGGTGGTGCCGGCCGCGCCGTTGAGGGTCATCCCCAGCGCCATCGACGCGGACAGCGGCGAGAAGAACAGGTTGGCCTCCGGATCGTCCGCGGACAGGGGTCCGAGCAGGTCGAAGCCGAACGACGTGCTGCGCTCGATGAGCAGACGCTCGTCGCTGGACAACGTGCGGGGCAGCTGCGTGATCGGCGCGCCGGGGCCGGTGCTTCCCTCCCCGCATGCGAGCAGCAGGGCGGTCACGAACAGGGAGAGTCGGCGCATCGGAGGCCTCCGGGCGTATCGGATCAGGACGCGGTCGGCGCTCCTGCCAGGAGCGTGCCGCCACCGCGAGCGAGCCGCCGGACCGGCCTCCACGCGGCCGGCCCGACGGTCTCCCCAGGAAACGCGTGAGCGCACGCACCCGTGACGGGTCAGCACCAGCGCACGCGCACGCGGTAGGTCAGCTCCGTCTCGGCGTTCGCCGCCAGGTCCACACGGAAGCGGAACGTCCAGGCGTCCATCTCCTCGTGCGGGTGCGACGCCCGGAGCATCGTCCAGTCGCCGCCCACCGGCTCGACCACGGTGACGGTCTGCGGCTCGTCCTTGCGGTTGCGCAGCGACAGCGTCCATTCGCTCTCGGTCACACAGGATCCGAGGATGTCGAAGGCCGTCTGGCGTCGGTCGGCCACCACGTCGAAGGCCTCACCGATACGGATGCCCACGGTCTCGTTCCGCGGGGTGTGGTCGATCCGGTCCTCGCCCACGAACTGCTGCGCGCCGGAGCGATCCGCCTTGTAGACCCGCACCACGCCGCGCGGCAGCGGCATGCCCAGGCCCTCCCGCTCCCGGTTCTGGAAGCGCAGGAACACGCCGGCCTTCTGGTTCTGGCTCACGTCCCCGTACTGGCTCCGGAACAGCCAGGACTCGCCACGGAAGACCAGCTCCTTCTCCACCGCGAAGCCGCGACCCTCCAGGAGCACGACCTGCTTCTGCTCGTTGTTCTTGAGGTCCGTGGGGCGGTCCAGCGTGTACAGGTGGTACTCGAAGAGACCTTCCTCGGAGAAGGGTGCGGCCTGGGCGGCCTCCGCCATCACGGCGTCCCGGCGCATGCGGTCCTCCCAGCCCACGTTGTCCACGACACGCCGGACATCGCCGGCCACGAGCTTGAGACGCGCGCCATCGAACGTGGTCCCGCTCTGGTTGACCAGCGTCACCCAGCCGGTCAGGTCGCCGTGCGCATCGTTCTCGTCCAGCACCAGCACGTAGTCCGCCGACCAGTTGAGCCCGCCCGTCAGATACGAGACCTCCGTGGGCGCGGGCCCGGCCGGTGCCTCCACCTGCCACACGAGCGAGGGGCTGGCGATCAGGTCGCCCGGCACCTCCGAGAACGCGAAGCGGCCCGGCACGTCGAACGTGATCTCCCCGTCCACGCGCAGCACGGGACGTCCGTTGACCGCCAGAACCTCGGCCTCCACCGGGGACTCGGAGCCGTCGGGCAGGCGGCGATAGATCCGCACCGTGCGGCCCACGTACTTCTGCAGGAGCGTTTCGGGGCTGAGCAGGTCGTAGCGGTAGTTCTGCTCCAGCAGCCGGAAGGGCGTGCGTCCCAGCGGGCGCACGTGCACCGTCTGCGCCTGGATCTGCGAGGCCACGTCCGCATACTCGACCGGGGTGGTTCCCCCCGGGAGCGACAGCGTGCGCACCTCGCGCACCAAGCCGAAGTTCTGGTTGTAGACCGTGACGGTGACGCTCTCGCGGTCGTCCGCGCTGGAGCGCACGACGGGAGGGAGGGCGCTTCCGGCGGATGGAGCGGGCACCGGCGCGAAGGGCAGCAGGCCCAGCGCGGCGGTGGCCACCAGGGCGGGACGAACGGCGGGGAACGGCGTCATGGTCTACATCCCGGTCGGGGTGCCGAGAGGCCGACTCCGGCCTCCCTCACTGTCCAGGACGATCGAAGCCCGCATTCCTGCACACCGGGCTGCGAACGGGCCCGGGAGCGGCCCCGCGTGGACGATGGGGCGGCGGGCCCCGCGCGGGGGCGGACGAGGCGGCGGGCCCCCGCCCGGGAAGCCCGCTCGCCCCGCTCTCCGTCAGACCGTCGGCGCCGGGTCCGGCGTAGCCCGCGCGGCCCCTCGGGACTCGCGGGCTGCCGAGCGCAGCATCGCCTGCGCGGCGTACAGCACCACGATCACCACCAGCCAGCGCAGCAGGTTGAGCGGCAGCGACTTCACGATGAAGGCGGCGATCAACACCGCGGGCAGGCCCCCGAGCGTCAGCCCCACGGCCGCCGGCTTGTCGTAGCGATCCGCCTGGATGAAGCGCGTGGCCGCCACCGGCATCAGGAACGCGGAGGCTCCCATCATGATCGGGAACGCCACCCCGGGATTCATGCCCAGGAACGCGATCGTGATCATGCAGGGCGCGTAGATCCCGATCCCCAGCGTCATGAGCGCGCCGAAGACGAACATGGCCGCGCTCGCGATCAGCAGTCGCACCGGATCCAGACCGGTGGCCGCGCCCCCGAGCGGGAGCAACTCGAAGATGGAGAACAGGAAGGACACGGCTGCGATCAGCAGCGCCACCCCCATCCCGATCTGGATGCGACGTCGCGGCCAGCTCGCCACGACACCCGCGCCCAGCCATGCGCCCAGCACGGCGGCCGCGATCATGGCCACGAGCGTGGCGGTGCCCACCTCGATCAAGGCGATGAAGATGAATGCCTGGATGAACACGGGGGGCGTGTGGCCGACGTGCATGGTGCCGGGGATGCGCTCGTCCGCCACCACGTTCTTGAGCTTGTAGAGCGACGTGGTCGGCGCGAAGGAACCGATGCCCAGCGTATCGAAGAAGTTGGTCACGAACCCGATGGCGCTCTCCAGCCACGACGGCCGCGGGATGCCGCCCGAGCGCAACAGGGAGCGCACCCATCCCACACAGTAGGCCACGCCCACCACGGCCAGCGCCACGTAGATCAGCGCCCGCACGGTGGCCGGGCTCATCGGACACCTCCCGTCGCCGTCACGAGACCAGCCGCGCGTCCAGCTCGATCTCCGCGTTCAGCACACGCGAGACCGGGCACCCCGCCTTGGCCTTCGCGGCGAGCTCCTGGAACTGGTCCTCGCTGACGCCGGGCACCCGTCCCTGGAGCTCCAGGCGGATCTTCTGGATGGTCCAACCCGCGTCCTCCTTCTCCATCGTCAGGACGGCCTGGACGTCCAACGACTCCGGCGGGGTGCCGGCGCCGGACAGCTGGAAGCTGAGCGCCATCGCGAAGCAGCCGGCGTGCGCGGCGGCGATGAGCTCCTCGGGGTTGGTCCCGAGCGTCCCGTCCTCGTTCTGGAAGCGCAGCTTCGCGGAGTACGGCTGTCCGTCGAACACGCCGCTCTGGGTGGCCAGCGTTCCGGATCCTTCGAGTCCCGTCCCCTTCCACACGGCGCGGGCGGTCCGTTTCATGGCGATGCTCCTGGTCGGTCTGGACGTCGGTGGGAGGGGCCAGGGTAGCCCGACGGAGGGGCTGCGGAAAGGCCGCCACCACACGGGCGGCCCGGGCGCAGCCGTGCGGTCCCGGCAGCCCCGCGGGGACCCGCCCGGGCCTTCCTTCCCGGTCTGCCGCCGGCACGCGCCTTGCGCCCGGACGGCGCTCGTCCTACCCGGAGAGGAAACCCCAGCGGGATTTCGCCCCACCTCCATGCCCTGGCACGCCTGGTTCACCCTCGCGGTCGTCCTCGTCACCGTCGTCGTGCTGGCCCGCGACCTCGTCGCTCCGGCCACCACCATGATGGGGGGCGCGGTGTTCCTGCTGCTGGCGGGCGTGCTGACCCCCGTGGAGGCGTTCGCCGGCTTCGGCAACCCGGCGCCCATCACCGTCGCTGCCCTGTACATCCTGGCCCGGGCGGTCGAGAAGACGGGCCTGCTGAACCCGCTGGTCTACGGACTGCTGGGACGGCGCTCGCAGCCCGGCCGCTGGACCTTGCTCCGTCTCCTGATCCCCGCCGCCCTGGCGTCGGCCTTCCTCAACAACACGCCGATCATCGCCATGCTGATCCCGGTGGTGCTCTCCTGGTCGGAGCGCCGCGGGCAGTCGCCCTCGCTTTACCTCATGCCCCTGTCGTTCGCGGTGGTGCTCGGCGGGGTGGTGACCACCATCGGCACATCCACGAATCTCGTGGTGAGCGGGCTGCTGGAAGCGGAGGGGATGGAGCCGTTCCGCCTGTTCGAGCTCACGCCCATCGGGTTGCCCGTCCTCGCGAGTGGGCTCGCGGTGCTGGTGCTGGCCGCGCCGATCCTGCTGCGCCAGCGCGCGCCCGTCCGCGGCCACCTGGAGCAGAGCCTGCGCGAGTTCGTCGTCTTCATGGACGTCGACGGCGAGGGGCCGCTCGTGGGACGCACCATCGAGGAAGCGGGGCTCCGGAATCTCGAAGGCGTCTTCCTGGCGCACATCGAACGGGATGAGGAAGTGCTGGCTCCGGTGCCGCCCACGATGGCCCTGCACGCCGGCGACCGACTCTGCTTCGCAGGACGCGTGGACCTGATCGTGGACCTGCAGTCCCAGAAGGGGCTGCGCTCCAGCGAGCAGCACCAGATGGTGCACTACGACACGGCGCGCCACGCGTTCTTCGAGGCCGTGATCGGGCCCGCGTCGCCCCTGGTGAACCGGACGGTCAAGGAGGTCGAGTTCCGCTCGCGCTACCAGGCGGCCGTCGTGGCCATCCACCGCTCCGGAGAGCACGTGCACTCCAAGCCCGGGGACGTGCGGCTGCGGGTGGGTGACACGCTGCTGCTGCTGGCCGATCCCGACTTCCGCGCGCGCTGGCGGGACCGCAACGACTTCCTGCTGGTCGCGCCGATGCGCGGCACGCCACCGGGTGTGACACGGAAAGCCTGGATCGTGGCCGCCACCGCGATCGGGATCGTGTTCGCAGGCGGGCTCGGGCTGCTGCCCATCCTGCAGGCGGCGCTGGCCGGCGTGGCCGTGCTCCTGTTCGCGGGTGTGCTCACGGCCGTCGAGGCGCGCGATTCGGTGGACCTGGACGTGGTCCTGCTGATCGCCGCGTCCTTCGCGTACGGGCTGGCGATCGAGAAGACGGGCCTGGCCGCCGTGGTGGCGCACGGCATCGAGACCCTGACCGGTCCGTTGGGCCCGCAGGCGGTGCTGTTCGGGATCGTCGTCGGCACAGTTGTGCTCACGGAGCTGGTCACCAACAACGCGGCCGCCGCCTTGATGTTCCCTGTGGGGCTGGCCGCGGCCCACGAGCTCGGTCTCGATCCCCGTGCGTTCGCCGTGGCCGTCGCGGTGGCGGCCTCCTGCTCGTTCCTGACGCCGATCGGCTACCAGACCAACACCATGGTCTACGGCCCCGGCGGATACCGCTTCGGGGACTACTTCCGCCTGGGCTTCCCGCTCACGATCGTGATGATCACCGCGATCGTGATCGGGGTGCCCATCCTCTGGGGCTGGTAGGGCGCGGGCGGCTCAGCCGCCCAGGCCTGCCAGGCGGTCGCGCAGCACTCCGGTCTCGGTCTCCAGTTCGTCCAGGCGGGCTTTGACCACATCCCCGATGCTGACGAGACCCACGAGACGATCCTGCTCCAGCACGGGGATGTGCCGGGCCCGGAAGCGCGTCATCGTGCGCATCACGTCGGTGAGGCGATCACCGGGTCCGCAGGTCTTGAGCGCCGTCTGCATGACCTCCTCCACCCGCGTCTTGAGCAGATCCGGCCCGAGCCGGACCAGGTCGCGCGCCAGGTCCCGTTCGGCGTAGAGCCCCTCCACGCGGTGACCGTCCGGCGAGACCACGAGCGCGCCGACGTTGTGCAGCTTCATGAGCTCCGCCGCGGCACCCACGGTCATCCCCGGCTGCACCGTGTGGACGTTGCGGCCTTTCTGCTCCAGGATCGCCCGGACTTCCATCTCCCTCTCTCCTTTGGCACGGCGGCAATGTCGGCAGGTCACCCGACCCCGCAGCACCGACGGTGCGCTACGACCTGCCCGGTTCTACACCAGGACCGGAGCCCGGGTGCGTGAGGCCGCGGAGGCGCCGCGCCTCGTGCGACCCCGGTCGGGGACCGCGCGCCTCCAGGCGCCTGGTACGGCGTGGCGGCGCGCCCCGGGGCTCCGTATTGTGCGGGACACCCTGCAGGAGACCGCCATGCGCCCCACCCCGACCCTGTGCCTCCTGGTGGCTGGCAGCCTGCTCGGCGCGCCCGGCTGTGGGGGCGCCGCCCAGGACACCGCTGCCTCGACGCGCCCCATGACCAATCAGCTGACCGCCGACGAGGAGGCCGCCGGCTGGCGTCTCCTGTTCAACGGCCGCGACGTGACCGGCTGGCGCGGCTTCCACGGCGCGGACGCCGGGTGGTCCGTGGTGGAGGGTGAGCTCACGCGCACGGACGGCGGCGCCGACCTCATCACCGAGGAGCAGTTCGAGAACTTCGAGCTGACCCTGGAGTGGAAGGTGGGTCCGGCCGGCAACAGCGGGATCTTGTACCGCATCGACGAGAGCGCAGAGGAGACCTACCACTCGGCTCCCGAGATGCAGGTGCTGGACGACGCCGGACACCAGGACGGTCTGTCGCGGCTGACCGCGGCCGGCGCCAACTATGCGCTGCACCCCGCCCCGGAAGGCGTGGTGCGACCCGCCGGCGAGTGGAACCAGGTGCGCCTGATCGTGGAAGGCGCCCATGTCCAGCAGTGGCTGAACGGCCGCAAGGTGGTCGAGTACGAGCTCTGGACACCCGAGTGGGAAGCGCTCGTGCAGGGGAGCAAGTTCGCGCAGTGGCCGGAGTACGGCCGCGCGCGCAGCGGCCACATCGGGCTGCAGGACCACGGCGACCGCGTCTCCTACCGAAACATCAAGCTGCTGGAACTCCCGTGAGCGTCCGCCTGCGCCTGCAGGTCATGATGTTCCTCCAGTACTTCGTGTGGGGTTCCTGGGCGGTGACACTGAGCACCTACCTCGGTCAGACCCTCTCGTTCGAGGGGACCGAGATCGGGCTGGTGTACGGCTCGACGGCCATCGCGGCCATGGTCTCGCCGTTCTTCGTGGGCATGGTGGCGGATCGCTTCTTCGCCACCGAACGCATCCTGGCGGCGTTGCACCTGGGTGGGGGCGCGCTCATGCTGCTGGCCGCGGCGCAGACCGATTTTGCGCGCTTCTATCCGGCGATGATCGCGTACTCGCTGCTCTACATGCCGACGCTCGCGCTGACCAACTCCATCTCCTTCCACAACGTCGCCGATCCCGCCAAGGACTTCCCCACCATCCGGGTGTTGGGCACGCTGGGCTGGATCGCGGCGGGGCTGCTCATCGGCTGGCTCGCGGTCGAGCCGACCGTGATCCCGCTGCGCCTGGCGGCCGGCGCCTCCTTCGTGCTCGGCCTGTATTGCCTCACCCTGCCCCACACGCCTCCGCAGCCGGCCGAGGGGCCGGTGCGCGCGCGCGACGTGCTCGGGCTGGACGCCCTGGCCCTGATGAAGGACCGCTCCTTCGCCACCTTCGTGGTCGCGTCGTTCCTGCTGGTCATCCCGCTCCAGTTCTACTACGGCTTCACCAATCTCTTCCTGAACGAGCTGGGCATGACGGCCGCGGCGGCCAAGATGACCCTCGGTCAGATGTCGGAGATCGCGTTCCTGGTGGCGCTGCCCTGGTTCCTGACGCGCTGGGGAGTGAAGCGCATCCTGGTGGTGGGGATGGCCGCCTGGTCGTTGCGCTACCTGTTCTTCGCCAGCGGCGACCTCGGATCCGGCGCCTGGATGCTCTATGCGGGCATCCTGTTGCATGGCGTCTGCTACGACTTCTTCTTCGTGACCGGTCAGATCTACGTGGACCAGCGCGCGGGCCCGCACATCCGGGCCGCTGCCCAGGGCTTCATCGCGTTCGTCACGCTGGGCGTAGGCTGGTTCATCGGGTCCTGGGTGGCCGGGGTGGTCGTGGACGCGTTCCCCGCCGCTGGCGTCGCCGGCACACCCGGTCACCACTGGGATCTCATCTGGCGGATCCCCGCCGCGGGCGCCGCCCTCGTGCTCGTGCTGTTCCTCCTCTTCTTCCGTTCCCGGAGCGCCCTCGATGGAGCCACGCAGCCCTCTCCCGTCACGACGTGAGTTCCTGGGCGACGTCGGCCTGGCCGGCGCCGCGTTCACCATTGTGCCCGGGCACGTCCTGGGCGGACGGGGCCGTACCGCACCCAGCGACACGCTGAACGTCGCCTGCATCGGCGTCGGCGGCATGGGCGCCTCCGACGTGCGCGGGATGCGCGGCGAGAACATCTACGCGCTGTGCGACGTGGACACGAAGAGCGCGCGCGAGAGCGTGCAGGCCTTCCCCGGCGCAAAGTTCTATCGGGACTTCCGCGAGATGCTGGACCGCGAAGCGGGCTCCATCGACGCGGTCACGGTCAGCACCCCGGATCACACCCACGCGGTGGCCGCCATCGCCGCCCTGCGCGCGGGCAAGCCCGTGTATTGCCAGAAACCACTGGCGCGCACCATCGGCGAGGTCCGCGCGATGGCCGACGCCGCCCGTCAGGCCGGTGTCCCGACCGTGATGGGCAATCAGGGCCACGCCGGCGAGGGCATCCGGCTCATCCGTGAGTGGGTGGACGCCGGCCTGATCGGCACCGTGCGCGAGGTCCACTTCTGGACCAATCGGCCGATCTGGCCGCAGGCCATCGAGCGCCCCACGGAGATGCACCACGTACCGGCCCATCTCGATTGGGACCTGTGGCTGGGGCCCGCAGCGGATCGGCCCTACCACCCGGCGTACGCACCCTTCCGCTGGCGCGGGTGGTGGGACTTCGGCACAGGTGCGTTCGGGGACATGGCCTGCCACATCATGGATGCGGCGTACTGGACGCTGGGCCTGCGCTACCCCGCGCGCGTGGACGTGGAGAGCACGGCCGTCTTCGACGAGACCGGACCACGCGCCTCCCGTGTGGACTTCGCCTTCCCGGCGCGTGAGGGACGTCCCGCGGTCACGCTCGTGTGGCGGGACGGCGGGCTGCTCCCGCCCGCCCCGCCCGAGGTCGCGGAGCGCAGTGCCTGGCCGCCCGCGGAGGACGGGGGCCAGCTCTGGATCGGCAGCGAAGGCAAGCTGATCGCGGGGACGTACGGACAGGAGCCGCGCTTGCTGGATCCAGCCCGGCGAGCGCAGGTGGAGGCCGAGCCCCTGCCGCAGCGCTTCCCCCGCCTGGAGAGCGTGTATGCGGAGTTCGCCGCCGCCGTGAAGGGCGGGCCGGAGCCCGGCTCCAACTTCCCGGGGTACGCGGCGCCGTTCACGGAGATGATCCTGCTCGGCAACCTCGCCGTGCGGATGGGACGCTCGCTGGAGGTGGAGCCGGAGACGGGCCGGATCACCAACGTGGAGGTGCCGCGCGCCTGGGTGCAGCCCGACTACCGGGCCGGCTGGCGGATCTAGCGGTCGCGACTCCGCCGCCCGCCGTGCGCGCCTACGGCCAGGCGGCGTTGGCCTCGCGTGCGGCCTCGAGCAGCAGCGGCCCCACGCCGACCGGGATCGGCGCGCCGCTGAAGTCCGGGTCGAGCGTGCCGCCGACGATGCGGTCGGCGATGGTGAGGGCGGCCAGCCAGGTGCCCAGCACGCTCGGGTGGAAGCCGTCGAAGTCGTACAACGCCAGCTGCGGGTTCCGGCGCCAGGCCGCCCGCCAGGCGTCCCCGGCCGGGAACAGCACGCCGTCCGCGCTGTCGGCGGCCATGGCGTACGATTCGGCCACGCCGTCGAAGTCGAAGCTGCGAACGCGGGACGGCCACACCATGTAGAGCGCCGGCCGGGCGCCCACCGCAGTGGCTTCCAGACCGAAGCGGTGCGCGTACTCCAGCAGGGAGGGACGTCCCTCGGTCGCGGACGGTCCCTGCTGCATCACCACCCAGTCCCACCCACCCCGCGCGATGGCGGCCGAGGCGGTGCCCTCCCGCCAATGGTCCTCCAGCCCGTAGTTGGGGAGCGCCACCTGCTGCGCGACCACCGTCCCGCCGGTGGCGTCCGCCAGGAGTGCCTCCACGATCTCCGGCAGCCCGTTCGCGTACGTCAGGCTGTTCCCGATGAACAGGAGCGCGAGGTCGGCGTCGGGCTCGGGCGCCGACGGCACCTCCGTGGCTCCGCAGGCCAGAAGGGCCGCGGCGAGCACGGTCGCGGCGAGCCACGGAGCGCGCAGCCAGGAGGGACGCCGGATCGGCGTGCGTGCGGGGCGTGGGACGTTGGACATGACGTCCACGGTGTACGCCCCCACGCGCAGAGGCTTTCGCGGGAGGCCGCAGCGCTACGGCCCCCGGCTCAGCGCGGCTGCCAGTCCCCTTCGGCGACCGCCGGCACGAACCGGTCCAGTCCGCGGGGCGGGTACTCCAGCGTGCGGCCGCGCTCCGCGCTCATGTACGCGGCCATCAGGATGCGCACCACGTCCAACCCGTCGGCGAACGTGAGACGCGGCGTCTCCTTCCCCAGGAAGGCTCGCACGAAGTGGCGGTCCTCCGCCTCGTAGCCGTAGGCCCAGGCCTCGCCTGCCACGACCGGCATCAGTCCCGTCTCCGCGTTCTGCTTCTCCACGAGGTCCTCGCCGGCCTTGCCCTGCACCTCCCGGCTGAAGAACAGCGTGAGGCCGGAGCTGAGCGTGTTCCACGCCAGCGAGTATTCGGGTCCCAGCAGCTCGGCCGACAGGCGCAGGCCCGCCCCCACGAAGCTCCAGGACGTGCTGGCCTCGCCGATGACCGTGTGTCCATCGTCGGTCTCGAACTCGACGAGCAGGCTCGCGAAGTCCTCGGCGGGCTGGCGGGTGTAGTCCACACCCTTGCCCATGGTCCGCGCGAGGCGCTTCGCATACTCCGGGCGCGTCCATTTGAGGCTGGCGATGTGTCCCGTGACGCGGGCGGGGCGTACGGTGGAGAGGGGCTCTCCCGGACGGGTGAGCAGATGGCGCACGACGAGCGCCGAGTGGCACATCATGTCGTTGAGGACGCCGCCGCCCTGCAGGTCCCCGCGCCAGAACCACGGCATGTGCGGACCGCTGTGCTCCTCCGCCGCGCGCGCCAGATACGGACGGCCCGTCAACGAAGCGCCGCGCTTCCACAGCAGCTCCCGCCCGTGCTCGACCTGCGGCGCGAAGACCTGGTTCTCGAGATAGCCGGTCTGCAGCCCGACGCGGTCCACGAGCGCGCACACGCGCTTGGCCTCGGCGACGTTGCGGGCGAGTGGCTTCTCGCACGCCAGACCGACCAGCGTGCCACGCCCGCGCTCGATGGTGTCGACGATCTCCTCCACGTTCTCGATGCGTGCGTGGTTGGGACCGCAGAGCCAGAGCGCATGGATGGCCGGATCTTCCACCATGGCGGCGATGGACCCGTACGCTTTGGCCGGCCCCACGTCGAGCGTGCGTGCCAGGGCTGCGGCGGAGGCCGCGTTCTTCGCGTTGGGGCTCCACACCCCGCGTACGTCGGCATCGCGTACGGTGGTGAACGCCTGCATGTGGAAACGGGCGTTGAAGCCACTGCCCACGAAGCCGATGCCGAGCCTGCCGTCGCTCATGGTTCCAGTCCGATCTTGCGCAGTTGCTCCGGTGGACACCCCGTCCACTGGGGAATCATCACGTTGCCCATGTACTGGAGGTCCTCGACGCCCGTGCGGCTGGACCAGAAGCCGCTGGCGGTGAGGTCGCGGAGGCGATTGAAGAACCGCACGCCCTCGGCGTCGGCCGCCGCGGCCCGCGCCGGCCAGGCGATGCGGTCCAGCACCGCGGAGCGCACGTCCTCGAAAGACCCGCGGAAGGTGCGGCCCCCGTTTCGCTGCGCCTGGGCGTCCAGCCAGGCCAGGCCCTCGCGCACCTGGGTGCGCGCGCTCTCGTCCGTCCCCTCCGCCAGCACGAAGTCGATGAACGGCGGCACCCCCGCTTCGGTGGCGCTGCCCGAGCGTTCGTCGGCGGGGAGGATCATGTCCACCAGGACCTGCAGCGTGGCCCACTCGTCGGGTTGGAAGAAACGCGGACGGTAGGCCTGCCCGCTCTGGCGCAGTCCGGCCAGGTGCGACCAGGCGGCGTGCAGCTCCTCCGGCCGGAGGGGCAGCACACCGGCGGCGGCCGCGGCGGTCAGGACACCGAGCGCTTCGCGGCGTGTGGGGTGGGTCATGGAGCCTCCGTCGAAGAAGAGCCGTCCCCGGCCGACCGCGCCGTCACACCTCCCTCCGGGAGCGCAGCTCCAGGAGGTGCTCGGACGCGCGCCACGACAGCGCCAGGATGGTCCAGGTGGGGTTCTTGTCCGCCTGCGAGACGAACGGACCGCCGTCCACCACGAAGAGGTTGGGGACGTCGTGCGCGCGCCCGAACCCGTCGACCACGGACGCACCGGGATCGGTCCCCATGCGCGTCACACCCAGCTCGTGGATGATGCGGCCTCCGGCCGCGATGCCGTATCCGTTCTCGGCGGACGGCATGTCGCCGAACGGCGTGCCCCCCATCTCCGTGATGAGCGCACGGAACGTCTCCTGCATGTGCCGCACCTGGCGGTACTCGTGGTCGCTCCACCGGAAGTGGAAGCGCAACACCGGGATGCCCCACTGGTCCACGACGTCGGGATCGATCTCGCAGTAGGTGTCGGCGTTGGGGATCATCTCCCCGCGGCCGCTGAAGCCCACCACGGCACCGTAGTAGCGGCGGTAGTCGTCCTTGAGCGCCTGTCCCCACCCTCCGCCGTTGGGATACCGCTGGATCCCACCCATGAAGCCGGCGCTCGGCTGACCGCGGCCGCCCCAGATCTCGATATGGTAGCCGCGCGGGAAGTCCAGCCGACGGTTGTCCAACCACCAGGGCATGTAGAGGTGGGCGCCCCCCACACCGTCCTCGTTGTGGGGGATCCCGTCCATCAAGGCCGGGACAAAGCCCGCGACGTCCGTGCCGGTGGTGTCGGTCAGGTAGCGGCCCACCACGCCGCTGGAGTTCGCAAGTCCGTCGGGAAAGCGGGTGGACGCCGAGTTGAGCAGGATGCGCGCGGACTCGCACGCGCTGGCCGCCAGGAGCACCACGCGTGCACCGACGCGCCGCTCCTGGCCCGTCTCCTTGTCGATGTAGATCACGCCGTTGGCCCAACCCCGAGCATCCGTCGTCACCTCCCGCACCATCGCGCCCGTGCGCAGCTCCAGGCGACCGGACTCCACGGCCGGATGGATGAGCACGTTGGTGGAGGTGAAGTTGGAGTTGGTCACACACCCGCGGTTGCACTGGCCGCAGTAGTGGCAGGGCGCCCGCCCCTCCACCGGACGGGTCAGGATGGAGAGCCGTGACGGAATGCAGGGGATGTCCATGCGCTGCGACGCGCGCTGGACGACCTTCTCCCAGCAGCGCGGCTCGGGGGGCGGCAGGAAGAGCCCGTCCGGTTGATTGTGGATCCCTTCGTTGCTTCCGAACACGCCGATGGTGCGGTCCACCCGGTCGTACCAGGGCGCCAGGTCCTCGTACGTGATGGGCCAGTCATCGCCCAGCCCATCCAATGAACGGCGCCGGAAATCGTCTGGACCGAAGCGCAGCGAGATCCGACCCCAGTGGTTGGTGCGGCCCCCCACCATACGCAGGCGGAACCAGTCGAAGCTCGTGCCCTCCGCCCGTGTGTACGGCTCGCCCGGCAGGGACCAACCGCCCAGGCCGGCGTCGAACTCGCCGAAGTGCCGCTCCGGCGTGCTCGCTCCGCGCCACGCGGTCTCGTAGGGCCACGTGAACATGGCCGAGTCCGTACGGTTGTCCCAAGGCGCTCCCGCCTCGAGCATGAGCACGTCCACGCCCGCGTCCGTCAGCACCTTGGCGGCCATCCCACCTCCGGCTCCGGAGCCGACGATGACGACGTCGCGCACCTCCTGTCGGGGACGCACGAAGGGCGCCAGGGTCGCAAGGGCTTCGCGGCGTCCGGGTCGGTTCATCTCAGTACTCGAGCGTGGAGAGGTGACGGAAGCTGGCTTCGATGGAGGGGAACGGATCCTCGCCGGGCTGGTCGTGCTCCACGAACCAGTGCCGCGTGCCCGCAGTGTCTGCATGGGCGAAGATCCCGGCGAAATCCAGGCGACCGGCGCCGACATCCACCATGCGTCCGCTGCGATCGCGATCCTTCACGTGCAGCAAGGGAAAGCGTCCCGGCCACCGTGTCATGGTCCGTACCGCGTCTCCGCCGCCCTCCGCCATCCAGTAGAGATCCATCTCCAGGTCGACCAGGGTGGCGTCGGTGGACTCCAGCAGCAGATCGTAGGGGATCCGTCCTTCGAGGGGGTGCAGCTCGACGTCGTGGTTGTGGTAGGCGAGGCGCAGGCCCGCGGCCCGGGCCGCCACGCCGAGCTCGTTGAGCTCGTCCGCCGTACGGCGCCACGCATCGAGCGTGGCGCGATCGGCTTCGGCCAACGACGGAACCACGACCCACTGATTCCCGAGCGTGACCGCGTCGGAGAACACGCGGTCCCGGTCGGCGCGCAACGCGTCCAGGCCCACGTGGCAGGACGGCGCCGCGAGCCCGAGCGCGTCCAGCGTCGACCGCAACCAGGCGGGCGAACGATCGAACCAGCCCGCGAACTCGACCTCGCGGTAGCCGATCTCGGCGACGCGAGCCAGCGTCGCCTCGACGTCCACGCGCATGGCCGAACGCACCGTATAGAGCTGCAGACCGATGCGCTCGATGCGCCGGCGGGCCGTCCCCGCCGATCCGGACGCCGTTCCGCCCCCACACGCCACCAGACCTGCGGTCAGCGCCAGACCGACCTGCTCGAAGAACGCGCGGCGATCGGGCCCCGGGGTCACGTCACCTCGCCCAGGAGCCGTTCCAACCGCGTGCGCAGCTGGTACATCTGCGGGGTCCCCAGGCGCCGGCCCACGGCACCCGCGGCGTGGATGCCGAAGATCACCGCCAAGCCGGCGGGCACGGCCCAGAGCGCGGTGGCCGGCTCACCCGAGACCCACTGCGCGTACGCCCACGAACCCCCCAGCACCACCGCGAAGGCGGCCGCGAAGTAGACGAACATGAAGAAGGTCCACACCTCGGGATGAGGTGCATACCGTCCGTAGAGCGTCGCACCCTCCGCGGCGTCCTCCACCTGGATGGACAGGTGGGGTGACCACAGTCGCCGCTCCTCGTCCGCCACGCGCAGATCGATGCAGCGGCCCGCGGCCGCCGAGCAGCGGGGGAGGTCCTCCTCGTTCAGGCGGCGACGCATGCGCTCGAGCGCCGCGTCGGCAGGAAGCGACAGCGGCAGTTCGAAGGTGGGTCGGAGTCGGATCTCGGCCATGGCGTCCTCCTGGCGGATCGTCCGCCTTCAGCGTGCGCCGTCCCGGGCGGCGGTCAGGGGATCAACGGGCGTCCGCGCGGGCGCAGCAGGAACAGCCCCTCGTTCATGCTCGAGACCAGCACGGTGCCGCTCTCGAAGAAGGGATAGGCGGTCCAGGCCCCGACGAAGCCCGGCGGATTGCCTTCGTACGGCGTGGTGTCGAACCAGCCGATCTCCTGGGGCCGCTCGGGATCGGTCAGGTCGAAGACGCGGAAGCCGGCCTGGTAGTTGGCCTGGTACATCCGGTCGCCCTTCACGTAGAGGTTGTGGTCGGTGGAGCCGTCGGGCCCGTCCACGGTGGCCACCAGGATGGGATCGTCGAGCTCGGCCACGTCCCAGACGTACGTGCGGGTGCGCGGCACCGTGCCCACGAGCTCGTCCAGCTCGTCGTTCATGTAGAAGTAGCGCTGATCGTCCGACAACCAGCCCTGGTGCACGTACGCCCGACCCGGGTAGGTGGCCACGCCGATCGGGACGGGCTGGGCCTTGTCGGTGACGTCCACGATGCGGATGGCCGTCTCGTTGGAGGCGAAGCAGATCTGACGACCCCGGTGTTGCTCGTCCGGCCCTGCATAGACGACGCACTGCGCGTCGTGCGTGCGTCCCTGCCAGATCAGGCCTTCCGTGTCCGTGAAGCATCCGGCGAAGGTGGGCGCCTTGGGATCCCGGATGTCCACCATGTGGAGGCCGCCGCCGCACGTCTGCCCCCCGCCGCTGGCGCCGACCGGGAAGGCGAATCCGCTTCCCGTGTCGATGACCAGGTTGTGCGCGCTGGCGATGCCCCGGTACACCGTGTCGGGCGCGAGATCGGCGCCGGGCGAAGCGAGGGTCCGCAGGCGCGTCAGGTCGAAGACGACCAGGCCGTGTTCGCCCGCTCCGTCGCCCGTGAAGAACAGGTGGTCGCGATACACCTTGAGATCGCGCGCGCCGCTGGGATTGGCGCGGACCAGGCCCAGGAAGCGCGGCGCGGCGGCGTCCGTCACGTCGACGATGGCCGCCCCGGCCGTGCGGCCCACGAGCGCGTATTCGCGGCCGGTGGCGGGATCGGTCCAGCCCCACAGGTCGCTCACCCGCTCGCCGGGCGCGGAGCCCAGGTCCGCGAGCGACACGAACGAGAGGAGATCCACGTTGTCGCACCCGAACCCTGCGGCCTCGCCCTCCTCGCAGCGGATCTCGCCCTGGTCGGCCGAGCGGAGGCGGGCCATGGGCTCCACCCAGCGCACGCTGCGCCAGCCCTCCCCGCTCCGGGACAGGAGCGCGGCGCGTCCCCGACCGCCGTCGGCGCCCGGCGCGCCGACCACGCCCTGGTCGGCTTCCAGGTCGAGCGCGGTGCCGGCGAGGAACCCGGGCTCCACCCCCTCGAGCGAGAGCGGTCCGGCCGCGGTGAAGCCGCCTCCCTCCCGGCGGTAGCGCTCCACCCCACCGGCGCGGCCTTCGCGCTGCGGCGCGCCCACCCACAGCTCTCCGTCCGACAGCGCGAGCGCAGCCCCGAAGCTGTCCCCGCCCTCGCCGCCCTCCAGCCGCTGCACCTCCGTCCACCCGCCGCTCGCGTCGCGCGCGAAGGCCAGGACCGCGCCCCGCGAGCCGTCGAATCCGGGGGCGCCCGCGACCAGCACGTCGTCTCCGATCGCGAGCGCCTCGCCGAGGCGGCTGCCCGGCGGAAGGTCCACCGCTCCCAGGCGCGCAACCTCGCTCCATGCCCCCGCGTCGTCGCGCTCGAAGACGAAGACCGCACCCGTCCCCCCGAGCCCGGGAGCGCCCACGTACGCGCGCGCACCGTCGAGGCGGAGCGCACTTCCGAAGCGCACGTCGGCGCCGGCCGGGGCCGGCAGCACCGCGGCCGGCCGCCACTCGCCTTGCGCCCGCTCCAGGACGCGCACGTCCACGGCACCCGGGCCCCCGACCACGGCCGCCAGCGCCCGCGCGCCGTCCAGCGCCACGATCCGAGCCGGCGGCTCCAGGATGCGCAGGATTCCCGCAAAGTCGAGCGTCCCCGCGGCGGCCGCGTCGCGCCGGGCGGCGTCCAGGGGCAGGCTGCCCTGATCGCTCCACGTGCCACCGTCCTCGCGTCCGAAGAGGTGTCCCGCGAGGCGCGTCCCGGGATCGCCGCTCCCCACCAGCACGCGCGCTCCGTCCGCGGCCACGGACGGGCTCACGCCCTCTCCGGTCTCCGCGCTCCGGCCCACGACCAGACGCGCCCGCTCGGTCCCGTCGGATGCGAACACGTACAGCATCGCCGGTCCGCGTCCCACCACGGGCTTGGTGACCACCACGTCCCCGGCGGCAATGGCCACGCTGCGCCCGAACTGATCCTGGCCCGCGACGGGCGCCGCGAGCGCGACCAGCATCGTCGCGGAACCGAGACAGCGCAGCGGCAACGTCATGGGACCTCCTCGTCCAGCGCGGGCGTCAGCGGATCAGATAGAAGGTGGACTGGCGTCCGTCGAGCCACTGCCAGCCGTCGTCGAGCAGGGCCGCGTCCTCCTCGAGGGCGAAGCGCACCTCCTGCCCGCCCCACTCGGGAACGGGGTGCCGGACGTTCAGCTCGATCGAGTGCCACGTGTTCGGGCGGAAGACGTAGTCGCCGCGCACCGGCACCCCGTCCTGATAGTCGGTCATTCCGATCGGAGGCCCGGCTGCGTGGCCGTGGTAGCCGATCGGATGGCAATAGATGGACGGCGTCAGACCTTCCCGCTTCGCCTGGGCCAGCGCGTCGGCGAGCGCCTCGTTGCCCGTGCGGCCCACCTTCGCATGCATCATCGTCAGGTCCTGCAGCCGGTTGGCGGCGGCCAGACCGGCCTTGAGGCCGGCCGGTGCGTCGTCCTCCCCCGCGCGCAGCACGTAGGCGTGGTGCTGCGTGTCGGTGGAGTAGCCGAGCGCGATCAGGCCGAAGTCCGTGTGCAGCAGGTCTCCGCGCTCGATCACCACACCGTGCGGACCCGCATCCGGCGTGCCGCCCGCGCGCTGCACGCTGACCGAAGGATGGAACCAGGCGCCGAGCCCCAGCTCCGCGACGCGCTGGCGCATCCACCAGGCCACGTCCTGGTTGGTGGTCACACCCGGGACGATCACGGCGTTCGAGAACGCCTCCGCGATCACCTGGTGCGCGAGCCGTTGGGCATAGCGGTAGTGCTCCGTCTCGGAGGGCAGCTTGGTCTCCAGCCATCCCACGGCGAGCATCTCGGCGCTGACCAACCGGTCGGCGAACGGCCCCAACGCCTCCACGATGCGCTGATGCTCATTCTGTGTGAGGCCGTCGGCGTGGTTCCAGGCGTTCGAGACGTTGATGCCGATCCGGCGCGGCTGACGCTCCTCCACCAGTCGGCGCAGGCCGACGTACTGCGAGTCGTTGTGCGTCCGGTACAGCTCGAAGAGCCCCTCGTAGTCGAAGCGACCGATCGAGAGGGCCTGCACACCCTCGACACCACCCCGGTCGTGGAAGGCCAACACGGTCCGGCGGCGCGACGAGTACGTGGTGAGCGGTGCCATGGACCGGAAGACCGGATCGTCGTTGTACTCCCGGGAGACGATCAGCCAGAGGTCGATGCCTTCGCGCCGCATGAGCTCGGGCAGCACGGTCCGGAAGCGCTCCTGGATCCGGGCATGGATGATGGGCGCCTCCTCCCGGTGCGTGAGCACGCGGGTGCTCGGCGCGGCCGGCTCCGGACGCGGCAGCTGGGCGGCGGCGGGCGCGGCCCCGGCGAGCGTGAGCGAGGCGGCCAGCAGGATCCGACGCATGGGGACTCCGGAACGGGGATCGGACGGGTTCGGGCGGGGAACCTCTCCTCGGGTCCCAAGAGGAGAGCCGGGCCGCCCCACCGCAAGCCCCGGAGGGGTGTCGCAGCGGCGCCGCGCGCCTGCACGGCCCCGAGCCCCTATCTTGAGGGGTCTCGAAGACCGGAAGGACGCCATGACGCCACGTGCTGCACTCCTGTTCACCGCGGGGCTGCTCGCGGCACCCCCGCTGGCCGCCCAGGCCGACAAGGCGGTCGAAGCCGAGTACGAGCGGGTCGCCCAGATCGCGGACGCCGATTCGGCGGGCACCGCCGAACGGGTGGCCGCCGCGCGGCTCGCGCGCTACCTGCGCCGCTTCGACGACGCCCGCTACTACCTGGCCCGTGCCGAGCGGATGGCGCGCAGCGGCGGCGACCGGAACCAGGTGCTCAGCGAGAACCTCTGGCTCCACCTGGCCACCGGAGCCGGGATCGGCGTGGTCCAGCAGGTGTTCGCCGAGGAGCACGCCGAGCACCCCATGCCGCCGACCGTGGTCGCGGGGTGGCTCAACGCCTTTCCGGAGCTGCTGGTCGGCGGCGCCTGGGATACGCTCGTCACACGGCTCCGCTCGGATGCCGAGGACGAGGCGTATCGCTGTGCCTGCTACGCCCAGCGCGCCTGGATGCATCGGGCGGCAGGGCGACCCGACCTGGCTCGCATCTACTGGGACTCCTTGGCCGCCACCCGGCGGGAGGTTCCGGACGGTCTCACGGCGTTCGAAGAGGCGGAATGGCGGGCCCGCGTCGCGCGCGACCTGGCGCGCGCCGGCCGCGTGGACGAAGCCCGCAACGAGCTCGCGCGTGCCGACGCAATCGAGGTGACCGATCTCGAGCGCATCCAGGTGATCCGGCGACGGGCCCAGGCCTGGGCGGAGCTGGGCGAGGTGGATCGCGCCGTCGCCGACCTGGCCTACCTGCTCTCGGTACCGTCGGAGGTCACCCGGGCGTCCCTGCGCACGCGCCTGACCTGGGCGCCGATCCGGGACGATCCGCGCTTCCAGGCCCTGCAGAAGGAGCCCGCGGGATAGCTGCACGCGCAGTCGGCAGGCGCGATCAGGGCGCGTGCGGACACGCGCGCGCCTTCAGGCGTCGGGAGCGCCGTCCCGGTCCCGATCCTCGAAGGCCTCGATCGAGGCCTCGATGTTGTCTTCGATGATCCGCTCGTTCGGATGGCCCTTCAGGCCCGAGCGTGGATCCAACAGGGTGGGCCCGTCCCAGAACCACCGCCGTGCGTCGACGCGCAGGGTGACGACCGTCTCGGGCGCGTCGGTCTGGATCTGGAGAGGTGGGACGAGGTCCGCCTCCTGGCGGCCATTCAGGTCCTGCACGAAGACGAACCAGGTGCCTTCGAACTCCCCCTCCGCACGGACGGACACACCGCGGAACGCGGGATGCTCCGCCAGGAACGCGATGTCCTGCGGGCTGTCGTCGTCGGGCTTGTGGAGATCGAAGTCGACTTCGTCGTACACGCCGGGAGGCACGTCGAGCGCCAGCAAGGAGGAGGACTCGCGGTCGAGCGGCAGGTCCAGCAACAACGGGCCCACCACGTAGGCGCGGCAGGCGCCCGGGGCGCCGCCGGACGCTGCACATCCGCTCTGGTACCGCCGCTTCAACTCCAGCGACCGCACCACGAGCTGGACGCGGGTGAGGCGGAGCGTGCGCACCCCGTCCGTCTGGACGATGTCGGCGCTCGCCACCCCGGCCTGCGTCCAACCGGATGACAGGGACACGGTGACGCGCGGCGTGTACGCCACGCCCACGGGCGGGGCGGAGCATCCGCTGAACGCGGCCGTCGCGGCTCCCAGGGCAGCACCCAGGAGCCTCCTCCGGGCGGCGCCACGGCAGCCGTCAGAAGTCGATCCGGAGCTCGAGCTTGTGCAGCCAGGCCGGATCCGCCGTATCCACGAACGCGTGGCCAGAGAGGAAGACTCCGAGCTTGTAGGTGAAGTGGATCCCGGGGAGCAGGTCCCGGACGGCCAGGATCCCGTCGACCCCGTGCCCCACATCCAGGCTCTCACCGGTCAATGGCTCGTCCGCGACGTCGAGCCCGATGGTGTCGAGCTCATCGGTGGGCTGGACCAGACGGTATCGGTGAGCCACCAGGTCGAGTGAGGTGCGCGACCCGTGGCGGATCCCGACGCTGGCGGTGGCGACCTCCAGGTTGGTCAGCTCGGGGTCCAGCGCCTCACCATAGTGGTTGAACGACGCCAAGCCCCAGACCCGCGAGGAGTTGTCGTGATAGCCCGACTGGCGGAACTCCGTTCCCCCAGCGGTCTCTCCCGACCCGCGCGCCAGGGAGAGGCTGATGCCGGGTTGGAGGGCGAGATGCCGCGCCCGTAGCGCCAGGCCGGTGTCCCAGGCCCAGGCCCGTTGCTCCCTTCCCTTGTCACTCCCGCGCAGCAGCGCGCCCAGGGCCCAGACCCTCAGCGCATCGTGCTCCCCCTCGAGGGAGCCGCCGTAGTAGCGAACGTTCCGTCCCCGCTCCGGGTCGGAGTCCCAGCGGCGCAGCGCGTAGACGGCGGCGCGCCAATCGTCGTTGGGGAACCAACGGGCCTGGAGCAGGAGGTCGCGCCAGGTCTCGTACCGCTCCCGAAGCGGCAGGACCGGAGTGAAGAAGGATGCTTCCAGCACGAGAGGTTGCAGCGGGTATGCGTAGAGCCGGATTCCGTCCAGGTATTCGTCGAACAGGAATTCGCGCGTGTCGCGTACACGCTGTTTCCCCACGGTCACTCCCAGGGGCGCACCCGCCAGGGACGGCGCCGACAGGAAGAGCTGTCGCATCTGGAGCTCGGGGGCGTTCGCGACGTCGTCCGCGTGGGCGTCCGACGAACGGTACAGCTCGTAGCGGCTGCGAATCTGTCCCTGGGCGAACAGTCGCATGCCTTCCGGCAACACCGCCATGCCCTCCAGCCGTATCGACGGCTCGCCGACACTGAAGATGTCGTCCGCGCCAGCGGCCAGGCCAAAGCCCCGTTCGACGCGTGCGATGGGACGGACGCTCCCCGAGAAGAAGAGATGGTGGCCGACCTGCCGATAGCCCGGGTCGTCCCCGATCATGTCATCCGCTTTCATCTCGCCGAACAACTCGGCGAACATGCCCCCGGCTTCCTCGTCGACGTCGGTGGCGCGGCTCAGCTTCACGGGGATGCCGCCGACGTCCAGGATCGTCCCGTCCGGCCCGCGAACGACCCGACCGGTCGTGCCCTCGATGGTGCGCGTCCGCTTGGCGTACAGCTCGACCCGGCGCGCCGTCCACGGCTGCGCTCCTGCATCGACCAGCCGGATCTCGACCCATTCTCCGATCTCGAACGCAGAGAGGGCCAGCGCGGTCCGTTCGGGTACGACCCTCGTGACCTCGGGCGAGACGAGGATCCAACGACCGAGGACGCGCACCCGTCCGTCGGCTGGATCGACCGCCTCGATGGGCCCCCGCAGCGACAGCCCGTGGGGGAGTGCCAGGATCTCGATGTCCGTGGCGAGCAGCGCGCCCGCGCCATCCTCCACCAGATCGATCGACACGCCCTGACCGGGGATGAGGACCTGCCCAGCCAGGTGCGGCACCGTCGGAGCCAGCAGGGCCGCAAGCCCCCAGCCGACCGCACGGACCGCCCCCCACCCGCGGCCTCCGGCGGTCACGGTCGCTGCCCCAGGAGGTCGCCCGCGTCCCGTGCGATCTCCAGCGCGAGATCCCACCACCAGGGTCGGCGGGCGTAGACCGCGGCCAGACGCGCGCGTACCAGTCCGCGCAGCTGCCGGATGGCGGGGTCCGCCGGATCGAGCGCCGCCTGGCGCCACAAGCGCTCGGCGGCGCCGGGCGCTCCTTCACACCCCTGCAGGCCTCGGAGGCGGAGATGCTCGGCAAGGTTCACGACATCGAGCAGCGGCGAGCCCGAGGCCAGGCTCTCCGCATCGATCAGGCGCAGCCGGTCGCCGGAGAGGAAGATCTGCTTGTCGTGGAGGTCCCCGTGTACGAGGCCGTCGCCCGGAAGCCGAAGGGGCTCGACGCGCTCGACGGCCGCCAGGAGGCTCCCGAGCGCGGGCAGGAAGTCGAGAGAGGTGCGTAGCTGGCGGGCCGCGGCGCTGCGCTCGGTCTCGAGATCGCGTCGAGGCAGGTCCACCGGCGCGGTCAGGGCAGCGAAGCGGCGCATCCCCTCCAGGAGGGGCTCGAGGTCGACGCGCTCACCCGCCCAGAGGCGGTCGTGGAGCGAGCCCATCTGCAGCGCATCGAACACCAGCAAGGCGCGCGACGGCTCGGCGACGCGGGGTTGCAGGACGGCGTCCGCCTGCAGGCTACGAGCCGTCTGCAGGGCTCGATCGGCCTTCCGCCATGCCTTGCGCGAGAGGAGCTTGACGTAGTGGGTCCGGCCGCTGGAGCGTTCGACGACCCGCAGGACGGCGCGCCGCCCCCTGCGATAGGTGACCGGAGCAACGTCCACCGCCTCCGCCGTGCCCAGCAGATCCCCGAGCGCGTGCGGGTCCCCCGGGAGCCGGCGCCCGGGGAGTGCGTCGTCCTCGTCGAGCGGTAGCTCGGTCCAGGCGAATCGGTCCGCGCGGTCCCACACCTGCGGACCGGACCCGAGGCCCAGGACGCGCTGACGGTCGCTGCCTCGCACCCGCAACGTCCATTGGTCGTCCGGCGCGCGATCGAAGATCATCCCCCGCGGATCGATCACATCGAGCGGCGCAGTCGCCTGCACGGCGTCCGCAGCGGAGCGGATGATCGTCCGACGGAGGGGACCATGATCGAGTGCCGGATCCGTCTTCGTCTTCAACACCGCGCCACCTCCTCCAATCGAGTCAGGATCCACTCGGTGCGCTCCGGCCAATCCGGGCGCACGCTGCGATGGGGGGTGTCCACCAGGCGCAGCAGCGCATGAGCCTGGTGCCAGTGCAGACGGGGTTCGTCCAGCAGGCCACCGCCGTCTCGGTAACCCCTGGTCACGGCCTGGAAGGCGCGCTCCGCGCGCCGCCCATATCCGTGGAAGAGATGGGCGGCAAGCACGCCGAGGTCGTATTCCGGGTCGCCCGCACAACTCCGGTCCCAATCCACGAAGAGGAGTCGCGGGCCCTCCACCAGGACCTGACCCGGGTGCAGATCTCCATGCAGGAGTACGCGGGGGCCCACAGGAGGCGCGGGAAGCAGGGCCATGGCACAACGCTCCGCCCACGCTCCAAGTCCGACGTGGACCCGCGCGAGATCCTGCGCGCAGCGCAACGCGCGCAGGTGGAGCTCGCTGTGGTCCAACACCTCGAGTGTCGTGGGCGGGACGACCGCATGCACACGCGCCAGATGCCGACCCACGGCGCGCATCAACACGTCATTGTCGATGGACGTCGCGGGGAGCGGCGTACCGGTGCAATGGCGCTCGATGCTCAGGTCGGGGCGGAGCATCCCCAACGTGGCCGGAGCGGCCACGCCTGCCACCTGGAGCGCAGCGCCGGCGACGACCGCGGGCCTGGCCCTCCTGGGATCGGCGTGCATCCGGAGGACGAACGAGTCACTCCCGAACGCGCGACCCTCGAATGCGGCGTCCAGACGGAGCACGGCACGCCGCTCCGGCCGGTAGCTCAGAACCGTGACGGTGCTCTTGCGATGGAGCAGCGGCGTGGTCG
Organism: Gemmatimonadota bacterium; assembly: GCA_041390125.1. Classification (NCBI taxonomy): domain Bacteria; kingdom Pseudomonadati; phylum Gemmatimonadota; species Gemmatimonadota bacterium. The sequence goes on from JAWKQN010000002.1 coordinate 332,885, forward strand.
AGGCGGGCGGGGACAGCGGCGCCTCGGCGAGCCAGCGCCCGATCCACTTGGGACGAAGCGCGCGATGCAGGTCCCGCATCCCTCGATCCAGAGGAAACGCGTAGAGGAGCAGCTGCGTGTCCGCGTCGAGGTGGAAAGGCTGCAACGGCAGGGCACGCTTCGCCCAGGAGGGATCGCGGAATCGCTCCGCCTGGGACTCGAGACGGGACGGTGGGCCTGTGCGGACGCTCACGAAGCTGGTCCGCGCCTCGCCGCGCCGCTGTGCGACGTCGACCCGGTAGGTGACCAGCCCGCCGTCGACACCCTTGTAGCGGGAGTACACCGGGGCCAGACCACGCACCTCCCATCCTTCCGACACCAGGTGGCGCTGCACGAGTCGTCGCACCATGCGCGGGCTCCGCGAGTCCTCGACCGCGCGGCCCAGGGGGACGGCGTGCTCGTCACCCCGCGGGAGCGGCACGGCACTCATGATCCGACCCCCACGACCTGCAGCTCCGACGTCGCCCTGCGACGCTCCATCCAGCGCGCCGCTCCCTCGGGGGTACCGTCGAAGGCCACGCGGCCCCGTTCCAGCACCACCGCCCGGTCCACGGCCCGCGCCAGCCGGTGGTCGTGCGTGACCAGCAGCACCGTGCGCCCGCGCAGGGCCGGCAGGACGCGGTCCACCAGTCGACGCACGCCCGCCGGATCCAATGCGCTGGTCGGCTCGTCGAAAACCACGATCGCGGCGTCGCGGATCAGCGCGCGCGCCAGAGCCACGCGCTGACGCTGCCCGCCGGAGAGCGCGTCGCCCACCTCCCCCACCCGCGTATCCGCCCCGAGCGGGAGGTCCCGTACGCTCTCCGACACGCCCGAGAGCGTGAGCGCATCGGCGAGCCGGTCGGGCTCCACCCCGGGGGCTCCGAGGGCGGCGTTCTCCGCGACGGTCCCGTCGAAGAGAACGGTGCGCTGGAAGACCATGGCGACCTGCGCTCTCAGGTTGGCCAGCGTCAGGGAACGGACGTCCCGGCCGTCGATGAGCACCTGTCCGGTGCGCACGTCGCGGAGGCGAGGGATCAGGGAGGCGAGCGTGGACTTCCCTGCCCCGTTCGTGCCGAGGATGGCCACGTGCTCGCCCGCCCGGATGTGGAGGTCGACGTCGTGGAGGACGTCGGGCCCGTCGTCGGCATAGGCATAGCTGACATGCGACAGCCGGAGGTCACCCCGCAGCGTCACGGGAGCCGGTGCGGGGATCGGGTCGCGCAGGTCGGGCTCCGACGCCAGGATCTCCAGGAGCCGCTCGGCGCCCGCAGCCGACTTGGCCATCTTGGCAGCCAGTGTCGTCACGCGACGAAGGGGTTTGAACAACGCCCGGACATACGAGACGAAGACCAGCATCTCTCCGGGCGTCAGACTCCCCCGCAGGACCTGCTGGGCGCCCACCCAGAGCACCACCGCGGTGCCCAGCGCGATCGCGACATCCGTCGCTCGACCCATCTGGCTCTCGAGACGCGTGGCCGCCACGGCCGCCTTGGCGCTCCGATGCGAATGCTTCCCGAAGGCCGCTCCCGCCTGGGCTTCGAGGCCGTAGGCCTGGATCTCGGGAATCGCCTGGAGCGATTCCGCCGCGGTGACCGCGATCTTCCCTTCCTTGCGCCGCTGCTTACGGGCAGCTCCCCGGATCCGCTGACCGTAGACGTAGACGATCCCGACGACCACGGGCATCGTGATCACGGCGACCGCGGTGAGGCGGGCGTTGAGGTAGAACGCGACCGTGGCGACACCCACGATCAGCAGCAGCTCCTGGGCGAGCAGGACGAGCCCTTCCAGCAGGAGCATCTTGAGCATCGCCGCGTCGCCGGTGAGACGCACCAGCAGATCGCCCTTGGCGTGGGCGGAGTGGAAGGAGAGCGACATGCGCACGAGCCGTGCGTGCAGATCGGCTCGGAGCGTGGAGACGATGCGGTTTCCCGCCTGGGCGATCCTCACGGTGCGCGCGTAGTCGGCGAGGCCCGCGAGGCCGGCGATGAGGAGCAGCGCGGCGCAACTCACCGCCAGAAGCCGGAGGCGTCCGTCCGACCCCTGGAGCGCGGGAGGGAGCACGGGCCATGGCTGGCCGAGGATCACCTGATCCAGGACGATCTTGGTCGGCCACGGCCGCAGGAGCTCGCCCAGGATGACGACCAGCGTGAGGACGCCGGCGCTGACGAAGGTCATCCGGTGGGGGCGCGCGTAGGCCCCCAACGTGCGGTACCGGGCCCAGCTCCTCCCGATCCCGCCTCCCCGCTCGTCCGCCTTCACGCGGCACCTACCGTAGACAGCGGCGCGCCATCCTCCAGCAGCGCTCCCAGCTCCCGCGCGCGCTGATCCCAGGTGAAGCGCCCGCGAGCGACGGACCGGTTGTGGTCGGCGGACGCCCGGGCCGCGGTCGGATCCGCGAGCAGGCGTTCGAGCGCGCAGCGGAAGCTGCTGCGCGAGCCGGGTTGGAACGTGCCGAGGGTCAAGCCACGGAGGTCGAGGCGTTGCACCGCAGGAACGGCACTCGCGAGCAACGGCACGCCGGCGGCGAACGCCTCGACCACCTTCAAGGGACAGAAGTAGGTGGGGCTCGAGCTCGTGTACGGGGCGACGGTGGCATCGGAGGCCCGAAGCACCGACGGCACCTGCTCGTGTGGAACACTCGCGGTACGCACGACCCGGTCGGGATGGAGGCGAGCCGCTTCGTCCACCCGGGGGGCCTCGGGACCATCGCCCACCACCCACAACCCGACGTTCAGGGACGTCGGCAGCGCCAGCACCGCGTCGAGCAGCATCTCGATCCCATGCCAGGGCTTGAGGGACCCGACGAACGTGAGGATGAAGCGTCCGCGTAGCGCGGTCGGCACGTCGGCCGGCGCTGTATCCTCGAGGAAGGCTGGCGCCACGCCGTTGGGGAACACGATCACGCGGTCCGGCTCCGCGCCCTCCGCGATGATCCGGTCGCGCAGCGGGGCCGAGACGACCAGGACCCGGCTCGCGCGCCGGAAGAGCTCGCGTGCGACCGCGCGCGCAGGCGCGCCCAGGGCCAGGGCGCGGTACCGCTCGGCCTCCTCCCATAGAGGGGCATTGACCTCGAGGAAGAACGGTACGCCCAATGCGCGCGCATGGCGCAGGCCCGAAAGACCCCAGAGGCTGTAGCGTTCGTAGACAGCCTGGACGGGCCCGCATTCCGTGAGCGCCTCCGCCAGCCCGCGCTGATCGGTGAGCTCGGCGAGCTCGCGGACCAGCGGGGCGGGCACGCCTCGGCCGCCCCCACCGACCGCGCGCAGCGGGAAGTCGTTCCACGCCCCGGTCGGGGGCCGTCGTGTCACGGCCTGCACGTCGTAGCCCTCACGGACCAGGGCCCGCCCGAGCTCGCGGAAGTGGACCGACGCGCCCTTGGCGCCGTCGGGCGGGATTCCCGCGTCCGCGCACACGTAGGCCAACCTGCCCGGGGCCCTCACGCGACCGCCTCGGCCGTCGGCTCCGCCGCCAACAACTCCATCAGGTGGCGCACATTGCGGCGCAGATCGAACCGTTCTTCGGCGCGCGCCCGACCCGCTCGCGCCAGCGACTCCGCGTGGCTCGGGTCGTCCAGGATGCGGCGCAGTGCGACCGCGAGCGCCTCGGGGTCGCCTTCGGGGACCAGGACGCCGCTCACGCCGTCCTCGATGATCTCCGTGACTCCCGTCACCGGAGTGCTGACGACGGGCACACCCGCCGCCATGGCCTCGAGCAGGACCGTGGGAAGCGCATCGCGATTCCCGTCCACGTCCACGACGCAGGGAAGCGCCAACACGGACGACTCCGCCAGGGCGGCACGCACCTGGTCGTGCCGCGCCGAACCGGGGAGCCGCACGGGCGCGCCGAGCGCACGCGCACGGTGCTCCAGGTCCTCGCGCTCCCGACCCTCACCCAGGATCACTCCCTCCACGGGACGCCCGCCGTCGGCCCCCACGCGAGCCAGCGCCTCGACCAGCACGGAGAACCCCTTCTTGGCCACGAGTCGGCCCACGCCGAGCACCCGAGGGGGTGTGACCACGGAAGCCGGACCCGTGGGTCGGAAGGCATCCAGGTCGACGCCGTTGTACACGACGTGCAGCCGCGGCGCGAGCTCCGGTGCAAGGTGGGTGAGGATATGGCGGCGGTTCGCTTCGCAAACGGTGACGACTGCGCGAGCACCCGAGACGCGACGGCGGAAGGCCGCGGGAGTGACGCTATCGTGATAGATGTCCTTGGCGTGACACGTCACGCTGTAGGGAATACCTGCGAGACGCGCGGCCAGGCGCGCGAGGTCCGCGGCCGGTCCAGCGAAGTGGGCGTGCAGGTGCTCGATCCCCAGTTGCCGCACGAGTGCGACCAGCTCCGCCACCCTGCGGAGCGTGGACAGCGCACCCTTCTCCTGCTGCACTTCTGCCAGCAGAGCGGGCAGGTGGAGCGTGAGGCGCGTCCGCAGCCAACCAGCGTCGTCCGCCAGCGCCGAGACGAGGGCGTCGTCGCCTACCGCTCCGAGGTAGTGGACGGGGGCGGCCAGCCGCCCCAGGGCCGGGGCCGCCGGGTCGCCGCTCGAGGCCCCCAGGGCGAAGACCGTCACCTCGGCACCCGCTTCCTCCGCCGCCACCATCTCGTGGAGCACGAACGTCTCCGACAGCTTGGGGAAGTACTTCAGCACATAGCCGATCTTCACGGAAGGACTCCCGGTCAGGACGCGAGAGGGAGCGCGTGCCCGGTGGCCTCGCGCAGGAGGGTCTCCGCGGCGACCCGGGCACCGTCGAAGCGCAGACCGACGTCCGCCGGGTCCACGGGGGTGCGCCCGGAGGCCCGGGCAATGACGCGGTCGAGCTGTCCGGGGCAGGTCAGCGCGGTCGGTTCGACGACATCCACCAGCTCCAGCCCCGCGAGGCGGCGTGCGCGCTCCCATTGCTCGCGACGCGGGTGGACCCGCGGCACGATGACGAGGCGTTTGCGAAGAGCCAGCGACTCGTACACGGTGTTGTATCCACCCATCCCGATCACGAGCGACGCGCTCGCCAGCAGGCGGCCGAAGTCGGAGGAGCTCTCGAGCACGCGCACTCCGGCGTCTCGGGCCCGACGGACCACGTCGCTCCTGTGCGCGCCTTCCATCATCGGACCTGTGACCACCGTGGCTCCGCGAGCCACTTCGGGACGTGCGGCCATCCAATCGCAGACCGCCTCCAGCACGGGATGCCCATCCTCGCCGCCACCGACGGTCACGAGCGGCCCAGCGTGCGGCGTATCCGAAGCGTCCGCGTGGGTCTCGCAAGCGACGCCCACGTACCGCACCTTGCGCGTGATCTCGGCACCCAGGCCGTACTCCAGGGCCACGTCGCATACGTGCGGATGTCCGTAGACGAAGATCCGGTGGTACAACGACTCCATCGCGAAGCGGGTATGCTCACGCGCGAGCTCCTTCCGCGCTCGCAGGGGCTCGTCGACGATGTCGCGCATGCCCAGGACCAGCAGCGCGTTCCCCAGACGCCGTTGCTCCTCCAGCATCGGGAGCAGCTCACCGCCCACCCCGATCGCGGAATGATCCACCACGATGACGTCGGGACGGAACTCGCGGGCCACGGCGCTGATCAAGCCCGCGCGGAGCGAGACCACATCCGCCGTGGGCATCGCCAGCGCGCGCGGGACGTAGGCACCGCCTTCCGCCTTGGTGATGCCGGGGAGCCGGACGAGGTCGATGCCGAAGGGAACGTCGAAGAGGTCGGGCCGTGGGGACCCCGTGACGCAGACGACGCTGCTGGCGGGATCCCGCGCGACGATGGCACGCGCCAGCGTGGTGGTCCGACGCAGGTGACCGAGCCCGAACGAGTCGTGGCAGAACGTGAGGACGCGCGTATGCCGCTCCTGTGTCCGAAGGTGCCTGCTTCGGGATGCCCGGTGGGTCGGACCTGCACCCACCGGGCTTTCCCGGTGGCCATTTCGTCAGGGCAGAGGCAGAAGACGACGAAGGCCGCACGGGAGGAGGGCAACCGCTGTACCGCCCGACCAGGATCCGGGCGCAGACAGGCAACTGCTTGCTACGAATTGGTTTAGGAGCTACGCGTCACGCCCGGCGCCAGGCCCTGCGGCCTGGGGTGGGACACCCAGCGTCACAGGTGGGACCCGGCCGTCGCGGACCCGTGACACAGGCGTTACCGACTCAGAACGCCACGTCCAGACGGACCCACAGGCTGTGGGGCAGGCGTCGCCCGAGCTCGCGCGATTGGGTCTCCCGGAGGAAGAACTCGCCCTCCACGACCCCGCGCACGTTCTGGCGCAAGAGGACCACGACGCCCGGCACCAGCGTGGTCCGGCGTCGCTCGCCGATGGAGTAGCCGAGCGACCGCAGGTTCTCGGGGATGGGCGCCTCGAAGCGCTCCACCTTGAGCGAGCCGATCACCCAGGGGAAGAGCAGATACTCCAGCTTGCCGAACGTGGACCAGTAGTCCAGCGTGCCCTCTGCGTCACGCCCCCAAGGCGCGTCGTGGTGTGAGTGCACGACACCGACCCCGACGTCCAGGGGACCGGAGATGGCGCGGAGCGCGCCACCGAGCGCACGCGTGCGATCCTCGACGCCCTGGGACGCCGGTTGGGAGCCGAAGTAGCCGAACGTCTCGAGCGTCAGCGAGCGGTCCAGGAGCTGACCGCCCGCCCCGACCACGGGGCCGTCGCCATCGGCGTACTGGCCCTGGAGATCGAGACCGCCGAGCTTGTAGCGCAGCTTCAGATACAGGTCCTTCGCGGTGTTGTTGTCCTCCGTCTGCCGGGCCGTGCCCTGCGCCAGACCCACGCCGTAGTACAGTCGGTGGGTGAGCAGGCCGTTGAGCTCGAGGGACGGTTGCGTCCAGCCGAGCCGGAAGGCGTTGCGCGAGACGAGGTCCTGACCGCTGTTGGCATCGACGAAGCGCAGGTCTGAGGCGCGGAAGTCCTGCCAGGCGAACTGCTGCCGTGCGGCGCGATCGATCTGGCGATCCGCGAACGACAGGAGATAGGGGTTCTGGAGGCCGAGCCAGAGGTTGGCCCGACGTGGAGCCACGCCGGGGATGACGTCCTGGAACTTGAACTTGGCCTGTACGACGTTGAGCCCCTCGTCCCGGCTCCACTCCGTCTCCAGGAACACGCCGATGCTGTTGCCGAGACTGGTCCCCGCCAGAAGATAGACCTCGTGGGGAAAGCGGTACGTGAAGTCGTAGTCGACCGCCTCGTCGCGCGTCCATTGCATGTCGCTCTGGATCCGCACCGCCAGTGGGGACTGCCCGGGCACATCACCGGGCCAGATCGCGCGCGGCCATTGGTCCTTCCACGCCTCATCGCCGAGGGACACCGGCTCGTCCTCGCGCAGCAACAGCTGGTTGTCCGGCATCCGATAGCCGTTCAGGCGAAACGCCTCCCCGAGCACGTTCAGCTTGGGAGCGGCCGTGTGGCACGTGGAGCATGCCGTCCGGAACTGGCGTGAGAAGGCGGGGATGGGCAGGTGCAGACCGGCCCCATCGAGCGGACCCGCCGGACCGCTCGCGTGCCGATGGCTTCGGGTCGATCCGTCGCGGGCAGGCCCGTCCTCCCCTGCGAGATCCGCAGGTAGCGCTCCCGCGCACACCGCCACGACGGCGGTCGAGGCGAGCGCGCGGGCGGCGTTCGAGCGAACAAGAAGGCGTCGGTACCATCTGCGGATCATCGTCCCATCTCCACGTCGAGCGTATCCTGCCCTTCCACGATGCGCACTTGCACATCGTGGACCACGCGACGTCGGTACCATCCCACCAGGCGGTACCGCCCGGGCGGCACGTCCGTCAGGTGGAACCGGCCTTCTCCATCGGTCGCCGCGACCCAGGGGCTTGCACTCACCACGATCCAGGCCGCCATCTCCGGGTGGACGTGGCAGAGGACCACGAAGCTGCCCGCGCGGTCGAAGACGTGATAGCGACTCTCCCCGGTGGGATAGGTTCCCAGGTCGAAATCGTCTCCCCGCCGCTCCGGCGAGAAGACGTTGTGCATGATCTGGTCGGAGTTGTGGAACTCGACCGCCGAACCCACCGGGATGCCGAGCACGCCCGGTGTGAAGCGCAGGTGGAGCTGATCGATGAACAGCGTGTCCGGCACCGCCGGGGGTGGGGCGCCATCGTCCGGGATGAGCTCCACCACGGCGTCGCCGGCAGGCGCTCCACGCCAGGACACGCGACCGGAGAGCTGGCCCTGGGCGTCGAGGCGGTGCAGCGCCCCGGTGCACGCGAGGAGGGCCGTCAGCAGCAGGATCATGCGCACGGCGCTCATCCGTCCGACGGGTCCAGCTCGCCCGCCGCGTCCCCCTCGGCGATCCAGCGGTGGAGGGAGCGACGACTGACCCCGGCCGCACGCGCGGCGCTGGAGACGTTGCCGCCGTGCTCGCGGAGGAGGGCGTCCAGGTAGCCCGTGCGAAACGCCTTCAAGGCGCGCTCCCGCGCTTCCCCGTAGGGTAGCGCCGCCAGGGAGGGACCCGACACGGGAGACGGGGACGCCGCCGGGCCCCCCGCCGCCGCCGTCACCTCCGGAGGCAGATCATCCACTCCGAGCCGACCGTCCTGATCCAGGATCACCGCTCGCTCGATGGCATTCCGGAGCTGCCGCACGTTGCCGGGCCAGGCGTAGGCCTCCAGGGTCGCCAGGAACCCAGGCTCGAGATGCGGCAGCTTGCGTCCGGACTCCCGAGCGAACCGCTCCACGAAGCGTTGGACCAGGAGCGGGACGTCGCCGGCCCGCTCCCGCAGCGGGGGAAGCTCGAAGTGGACGACGTTGAGGCGGTAGTAGAGGTCCCCCCGGAAGGAGCCCCGGTCCACTTCCTCGGCCAGATCCACGTTGGTGGCGGCGATCATCCGAACGTCGATGGGTTGATAGCGGGACGACCCCACGCTGCGCACCTGACGCTCTTCGAGCGCCCGCAGCAGCTTGGCCTGCAAGGCAAGCGGCATCTCCCCGATCTCGTCCAGGAACAGGGTGCCTCCGTTGGCCGAGGCGATCAGTCCTTCCCTGCGACCCACGGCCCCGGTGAACGCCCCCTTCTCGTGACCATACAGCTCCGATTCGAGCAGCCCCTCCGGGAGGGCGGCGCAGTCGACCGGCACGAAGGGTCCGGATCTGCGGGCGCTGGCCTCGTGGACCGCTCGTGCCAGGAGCTCCTTCCCCGTGCCGCTCTCGCCGGTGATCAGCACGCTGGCCTCGGTCGGGGCCACGCGTTCGATCTGTGCGAAGATGCGCCGGACGGCCGGGCTCTCTCCGACGATCCGCTGGACGGCGGTCGGCCCGACGCGGAGGCGCAAGGATTCGTTCTCGATCAAGAGGCCACGGTACCGCAACGCCCGCTGCACCGCGACGGAGAGCTGGTCTGCGGAGAACGGCTTGGCCAGATAGTCGAACGCACCCTTCTGGATGGCTGCAACGGCGGAGGAGACGGTCGCGTGCCCCGTGATGAGGATGACGGGCAGCCCCTCGTCCACGGCGCGGGCCCGGTCCAGCACCTCCATCCCGTCGGCGCCTGGCATCCGCAGGTCCGAGATCAAGATCGCCGGTCGGAACTCCTCCAGCTCCTGCTCCAGGCCCGTGGCGGAGCTACGGGTGTGGCAGACGAAGCCGTCCCCCGTGAGCAGACGGCTGAGGTTCTCGAGCATCTCGGGCTCGTCGTCGAGGATGAGGATGCGCGATCCCTTCACGACGCATCTCCATGGATGGGCAATTCCAGGACGAATCGGGTACCCGCCTCGAAAGAGTCGTCCAGACGCAGCACGCCACCGTGACGCTCCACGATCGTGCGGCAGAGCGTCAGCCCGAGGCCGGTACCACCCTTGGTGGTGAAGAAGGGCTCGAAGATGCGCTCGCGCAATTCCGCCGGAATGCCCGGACCGGAGTCCTCGACCCATACCCAGACGCGTCGACGCTCCTGGTTCAGCCCCATGGTCAGGCGCACCAGGCCACCGTCCGGCGTAGCCTGCGCCGCGTTCGTGAGGAGATTGACGAGCACCGCTTCGATCGCCTTCTCGTCCCCCTGCACCGCGGGAAGCGCCACCACGTCGGCCACCAGCTCCAGTCCCTGGGTCACGAAGGTGCGTTCCAGCAATCCCACGAGTCGCTCGGCCACGCGATCGACCTGGACCCGATCGGTTCCGCTCGACTCCTCGCGGGCGAAGGCGAGCAGGTCGCTGGTGATCCCGCGGAGCCGGTCCACGTGCGCCAGCAGGACCTCCAGGTCCCGCGCGAGCGCCGTCCCATCCTCGGCGTCCCGCTGCATCAGCTCGATGCGGTTCTGCAGGATCGCCAACGGGTTGTTGATCTCGTGCGCCAGACCCGCCGCCATGATGCTCACGGCCGCCAGACGCTCCGAGTGGCGCATCTGCTCTTCGATGCGGCTCTGGGCGCGGTGGTCGCGCACGACCAACGACGCGCCCACGACGTGGCCGTCCGGGTCGACGACCGGCGCCTGCGTGAGCGTGACCGGAAACGGCTCCCCGGACTTCGGGGTCCGCCGCGTCAGGAGATTGGACACGGTACGGCGCTGCTCCATGGCGCGGCGGATGAAGTCCTGTTCCGTTGCCGAAGCCCGCCCGCCGATGAGCTGGTCGACGTCCTGGTCGAGGGCCTCCGGTTCGGAGTAGCCGAACAGCGTTTCGGCGCCCCGATTCCAGAACCGGATCCGGCCTTGCCCATCGAGACCGATGATCGCGTCCGCGGCGTGCATCACGACTTGCGCCAGCTCGGCTCGGGTGGTCTGCAGCGCAGCGGTCCGCGTGACGAGGAGGTCCTCGAGTTGCTGCTGTTGGGTCTGCAGCGCGTCGGCCATGCGCGTGAAGTCGTCCGCCAGATCCTGCAGCTCGTCCCCGGTCTGGAAGTGGAAGGGTCGGCGCGCTTCGCCTCGAGCCAGTCCGCGTGCCGCTGTGCGTAGCTCGTACAGCGGACGCGTCAACTGACGGGCGCTCACCGTCGCAGCTCCCAGCACCAGCACGAGCGTCCCCGCGACGATGCCGGAGGTGAGAAGCAGGAACTGCCGTACCGACGCTTCGAGCGTCCCCGGAGCCAGGGCCCGGTAGAGCACCAGGAGCGGCGCATCGAGATCTACCGCAGCGAGGGGCCGGAAGCTGACGATGCCGCCACCCGGGATACGGCGTGTGGCGGCGCCCCCCGACAGGAGCTCGTCGGCCACGGCCTCCTGGAAATCGGTGCGAACGTTGATGCCTCCCTGGGAGGCCAGCAGGCTCGCCCAGTCGTTCTTGCGCTCGGAGTGGTAGAGAAAGCGGCCGGATTCGTCGACGAGCCCGGTCACGCCCCCCAGTCCAGGCGATGCGTACTCCAGGCCCTCGAACAACTCCGCGAGGCTCGCTTCAGCCACGGCGACCCCGACGAGCTCGGCCGCGTCGTAGACGGGTTCCACGATCGCGATCGCCGGGATGACGCCGGGCTCGGCCGCGGACCCCGGAGCCCTCAGCTCCACGGGCAGGTACAGCGTCCGACCGCGCTCGGCTTCCTCCGCCTGCAGCAGGTAGAAGATCTCGCCGCTCGCCCCGGGCGTCGCCTCGTCGCCGGCGAGGACGGTGCTCATGAACACGAGATCGCCACCGGCGTCGATCGCCTTCACCCGCAGGATCGCGGTGGAATCCGTTCGCAGGAACGTCGCCGTCAGGGCTCGGGCCGCTTCGTCGTCGCCATCGCCCTGCATCCGCTCGCGCAGCACGGCCTCGACGAGGAAATCGAGGTTCTGGCCCACCTGTCGCAGGGAACGCGCCGCGCGCAGACGGGCGATCTCGAGATCGTACTCGAGGGAGGCCTGCGCTTGGGTGCGCAGGTACCGCACCGCGCTCCCCACGGCCACCCCCGTCAGCACGAGGAGGGGCACCAACGCGAGCGCCGCGAACGCGGCCGCCACCTTTGCCCGCAGCGAGAGACGACGTGATTCGACCTTCACCGCTGTGCCGGATTTCCGGTCCGTCAGAACGCCAGCGCCCGGGCCACGGCGCCGGCGCTGGAGCGCGTGAGCACGATCGTGCGCGCCCCGGCGCTGCCCCCTGGATCGGGAACCCCCGCCGCCTCCAGGATGCGCGTCACCACCTCGGGCCCGGCGGCGAGCGTGGTCACGCCCACGGGGCGCGCCGCCAGCCACTCCTGCGCATCGGTTGCGGGATCGAACGGCCGCACCTGCGTCTCCAGGGCCGTGGCCAGCTCCACGAGCGGGTTGTCCCCGTTGGTGGCCCACAGGTCGTCGACACCGCTCTTCGCGAGCGCATGGGCGATCCTCGCCGTGCGTGCCGGGTCGGGACCCGCGGTCTCCACCAGCAACACGGTGGGGACCACCACGGCCGTCTTGCGCTCGTCGGGGCCGGTGTCGGCGCCGTACTGCAGGTTCACCGCGCTCGCGCCCTCCGGCGTGAGCGTCACCACGTAGAGGTTGTCGTAGTCCCCGATCGTCGACGGATCCACCGCGGCCCCCAACGCGGCGACCGTGGGCCCGACGGTGTTGGAATGACCGGAGACCAGGACGGCGTCGCCCGCGTTCCGATGCTGCAGGGCGCCGGCCAGCTCGGCCGGATTCCCGTAGTCGGTGGGAGCCAGACCCCAGCGGTCGGCCAGGGGGCCCGCCGTGGCGCGCGTGCGCGTCGTCGCGGTGGAGTAGACGGCGGTGACGCCGGCGTCGGCCAGGACGTGCGCCAGCGCCTCCGCTCGCGCAGCTCCCTCGGCGCTCAGGGGCACCTCCACACCGTTCGAGTCCGGGTGGATCTTCTCGGCGTGCCGGACCACGAAGACGGTGGTCGACGCCGGCGCCGGCAACGGAAGGTCGAGACGCTCGGTTCGCGACCCCTCCACCACCGTGCGGCCGCTCCAGTCGGTGCGGTCCGGATGCGTGGCGACGACCCGATATCCACCCGGCAGCAGGGGCAGCGCGTAGGTCCCGTCCGCTCCCGTCGTGGCCCGATGCACCCCCGAGCCGTCCTCGGCGATGAAGGTCACCTCCACGCCGGTGAGGGGCTGCCCGTCGGCCTCGCCCCCGGCCGCGTAGGCCCGGCCCTCGCGGCCGGGTTCGCACCCGCTGGTGGTCACGCCGAGCCCCGCCAGCCCGAGGATGAGTCCCGCCTTCATTCGTCCGCGCACACCGCCTCCGGTTCCGCCCACGGAAGTCCATCGCCGCCGGGCCGGGATCGTAGCGCCGGGGCCGCGTCGGGGAAACACGCCGAGACGGCCCGGGCCATCGCGGCAGCCTCCCGGACCGACCGGCACCTCCGGGTTCGGCGAGCGACGGTCCTCGCCGACAACCCCGTCAGCAGCTCCGCTCCACCCGCCGTTCGAGGAAGCGGACAGGTCCCCGCGAGGGCGGCATCCACACCGCGGTGGCCGGCGCGGTCTGCACCTGGCTGACGATGCACGTCGGTCCGGGCACCTCCATGCGCACGGCGATCCACCGCTCGCCGTCCGCATCGAAGACGCCCTCGACCCCCACGTGGTATCCGGCGCTCGGCATCCGCCCCAGGGCGATCACCGCGGCCACGCGGCCCTCCTCGAACGCGGGAGGCTCGGGGATCGGTGCCAGGAACGAGTAGAAGCGCGTCCACCAGGCCCGCCACTGCGTCTCTGTGCCGAGGACCTGCTGCACGGGCTCGTCGATGGAGGACATCGGGGTGGAGAGCGCCCGCACGACCTCGAAGGGCACGGACGCCGCGCCTGGCGGGAGCGCGGGGTACGCGCCGCGGATGGAGTCGGGCACGGCCTGAGCGGCCGCGTCCGCCACGAGGGTCCCTGCGAGCGTGAGCAGCAGACCCCAGTGACGGACGCGGCCCACCGTCGTCAGTTCAGGCCCAACGAGCCGGCGACGTTGATCCGTACCGCCCCGAAGCCGGGCGGCACGACGGCGTCTCCCCCGCTCAGCAGCGCGGCGCGCACGGCCGCGGGGTTGTTGCCGTACTTCTCCACCAGGATGCCGGCCAGACCGGAGACGTGTGGCGCGGCCATCGAGGTGCCGTTCACACCCAGCACGAACGTGCCCGTCTGGCAGACGGGCACGACCAGCGATGTGGTCGAGCAGGCCGCCCAGACCGGAGCGCCGGTGTTCCCGCCGGGCGCGGCCACCGTGACGTTCGAGCCGATGTTGGAGTAGAGCGCGGGGGCATCCGGATCGGGCCAGGGACCCGCCGTCCCTCCGGACGTGGGGCCGGTGGCGGCCACGCAGATCACACCCGGCGCGTCACAGTACGTGAAGTAGATGCCGGGGAACGTATCCATGTCGAGCCCGGCGTTGCCGGAGGAGACGACCACGACCGTCCCGGCAGCACCCACGGCCTCGAAGACGCGGTCGATGAAATCGGCGAAGTCGGGGAACTGCGTCGCGTCGAAGGCGCCACCGAGGCTCATGTTGATGACGTCGGCGCGGTTGTCCACGGCGTGCAGGATCCCCTGGATGACGCTGGAGAACGGACACGAGCCCGTGACGTCGCAGACCTTGACGCCCATCAGGCGAAGTCGGCTGGTGACGCCGGCGATCACGTCCCCGTTGCTGACCGCGGTCGACGCCACGTGCGTGCCGTGGAAGTTCAGGTCCGTGATGGGGTGCCGGTCGGGGAACATCTGGGCGACGAGCTGGTCGTCCGACGGGATGAACGACACGGAGCGGCGCAGGTCCACCAGACCGCGCAGGTCCGGATACAGGTAGTCGATCCCGGTGTCGAGGATCGCGACGGTACGGGTGACGGAGCCCAAGCGCCCGGCGGCCCACGCCTTGTCCGCCTCCACGGCCCGCATGTTCCACTGGCGCGCGTAGAAGAAGGCCTGCGTCGGATCCGTGGCGCTGGCGACCACGCCCGCCGCTTCGGTCCGCAGCCCACCGACGGGCTCCAGCTCGAAGCTCAGATCCGGCTGGACCGCGACGATGTCGTTGGCTCGGCCGAGCCGAGCCGCGACGGGGGCGTCGATGCCGCTCACCACGGCGATGCCCACGCGGTGCTGGAACACCAGGGTGCCTCCCACGTCCGCCACCCGCTTGCGGAAGTTGTAGGGCACCGGACCGTCGAACAGCATGAGGTAGCGGTCGCCCTCCTGCAGCACGCTGGACGCAGCTTCCAGCGCCGGCGTTCCGTCGGAACGAAGCTCGACCGGCGGGCTGGTGACATCCGCACAGGCCGCGAGGAATGCTGCACCGAGCAGCGCGAGCGGGGCGACTCTCGAACGGACACGTGGACGCATGAGGGCCTCCGGGGTGAGGGTACGACGCGGACGGGATCGCCCGGCCGGGGGGCTGCGGCATGATAGGATGCCCGCCCCTGCCCCAGCAACGGGAAACGCGGGAAGACGGGACCCGGACACGGCGCGCCCGGCGGACCGTTGCGGGACGGCCACACCGGCGCGCCGACGGGTCCTGCGGATCCGGGGAATCGGTCCACCCGCAACCCCGGTTCAGGGCCGCTCGGTTCCTCCCGCCACCGACCACGGCCAGCGCGGATCACCCACGCCGACCCGCTGTCCATCCGCGCCCACGGCGATCGCGTTCAGGCGCGCGAAGTAGACCCCGAACGGCTCGGTGTCGATCTCGAAGCCGAAGCGGGCGAAGTCCGGTCCACCCCAGTCGGATCCGTCCACTCCGGTACCGGTCTCCAGCGTGAGCGTCCCTTCGCTGGGATGGAGACGCGGTGCGGCCAGGGCGGCCTCCAGATCCATCCGCTCCACCCCCAGTCGCACGAACGTGGACACGAGCGCGGAGATGATGCGGCGCGAGCCCGCTCCGCCGATGACATACGCGAGCTCGCCGTCGCGCAGCGCGATCAACGGGGATTGGGAGGACCAGGGGCGGTCGCCGGGCTGGATGTCGACCAGGTACCCCAGCGTCGAGGCGTACAGGAAGCCCAGGCCCGGGCTCGCAACGCGGGCGCCGCCGGTCGGGCCCAGCGACTGGGTCATCGAGACGGCCCACCCCTCGGCGTCCACGACCGACAGGTGGGTGGTGTTGGGATGTTCGGCGTCGGGCCCGCTCGGCGTCCCGGCGCTCCGGTCCGCCAGCAGGGCGCGCAGCTCCTGCGCACGGGCCTCCGCCCGCCCGGGGGAGGTGAGCTCGGAGGCGGCCGAGTCGGCGGGCCCCTGCACCCGCTCCCGGTCCTCGAAGGCCTGGGTCAACGCGTGCGCGATCATCGCGGTGCGCTCGGCGGACGACGCCTCCTCGAGCGGCAGGCGGTCGAGGATCTGGAGCGCCTCGATGGTGGTCACGCCGGACGCGGGCAGGTAGCTGCCCCACAGCTCCAGCCCCCGGAAGGTCCCGGAGCCCACGACGGCCGGAACGGCGCGATAGGCGTCGAGGTCGTTGGCGCGCACCCAGCCGTCCCGTGCCTCCATCTCGGCCGTGAGCGTCCTGCTCAGCGACCCGCGATAGAAGGCGTCCGCACCCTCGGTGGCGAGGACGCGCAGGGTCGCGGCCAGCGTCGGCTGGACCAGACGCTCGCCGGGTCCGTAGGGGGTGCCGTCCGGGCGCAGGAAGTGGCGGCGCGCACCCTCGTCGGTCGCCAGCTCGCGCGCTGCACTCCGCAGGCGCTCCGCCTCTCCCGGGCTGAGCTCGAATCCCTCCTCGGCGAGCCGGATGGCCGGCGCCACCACCTGCGCCCAGGGCAGGCGCCCGCGGCCCTCATGCAGGCCCGCCAGGCCCGCCACGGTTCCGGGGATGGCAACCGCCCCCCACCCGTAGTCCCCCCCCACCGCGGCCTCGGGCCGGAATCCGGACGGCACCTCGGTGGTGGCGTCGATGCCCGCGACGGTTCCCTGCGGGGTCCTCCAGAGCGCCTGTGTCCGCCCGCCCAGCCCCGACTGGGTGGGCTCCGCCACAGCGAGCGCAAACGCGGCCGCGACGGCGGCATCGACCGCGTTGCCCCCCGCGCGCAGCACCTCGACCCCGGCGGCGGTCGCCGGTGCGGAGCCGGATACGACCATGCCGCCGGACGCGTGCGCGACCGGGCCGGCGGGTGCGCCGGTGCCGGAGCCGGCCTCGGCGGAGCACCCCGCAAGCGCGAAGGTGGAGAGGAGGAGGAGGGTCCGCGGCCGACGACACAGCGGGTGTCGTGTTGCGCGGGAGATCTGCATCGCCAGGTCTCCTTACGTCAGGTGCGGCACCCCCAATGTGGGGGGTGCCGCACCGCTCCAGCAAATGCCGGAGAAGAACCGACCGTTCCCTCCGCGGAGGGAACGGCCCGGTCTCAGCAGGACTGGCAGTTGTGGTTGTTCTTCGCCCCGAGCCCCTCGAGCAGCTCCATGGTGGAGGGGAAAGGCTGGACGCGCTGCTGCGGGCCGTTGGCCATGTCCACGGTGGTCTGGCCGCGTCGGCTCACGACCAGCGGGTCGGCCCCCTTCGAGACGAGATACTTGATCAGCTCGTCGTCGCCTCGCGCTGCGGCATTGTGCAGCGCCGAGTAGCCCTCGTGATCCCGCACGTTGACGTCGACCCCGAGCTCGTCGACCAGGTACTTCGCGGCCGGCAACCACCCCTCGGGCACGTGCTGGTGCTGCTGCCCCACGCGGGATGTGCCGTAGCCGACCCCGGTCGCCGCGTGCAGCGGATGCACCGCGGGGCCCCCCACCTCGACCGGCGGCAGGCCGGAGGGATCCTCCTTCTCCTCCTCGTCGTCGTCCCGGCCGGGGAAGCGCCGCTCCGCGGGCTTGGTGGTCGCGATGTTGGGATCCGCGCCGTATTCGTGCAGCAGGCGCATCGCGGCGACATCCAGGGAGTAGGCGGCACGCCAGAACGTGGTGGCGCCACCGAAGTCGACGCCCATGCGTCCGGCGTTGTAGGCCGTGTACCAGATGTGCGTGTTCACGCGCTGGTTCACGTCCGCGCCCGCGTCCAGCAGCGCCCTCATCATGTCGAGGTAGTCGGTCTCCTGCTGCTGCCACGCCGTGGGCTGCGGATACCAGGTGCGCAACGCCCAGCGGCCGTTCACGACGGCGAACAGGGGACCCACGCCATCCTCGCTCACGAGGTTGGGATCGGCGCCGCGTTCGAGCAGCATGTGCGCCAGGTCGTAGTTCCCGTTGATGGTCGCCACGAGCAACGCGCTCGACTGGTCGCCACCGGTGACCGCGTTCACGTCCGCGCCGGCGTCGAGCAGCATGCGCGCCTCGTCCATGTGACCGTCGCGGGCGGCGTAGTGCAGCGCCGTGAAGCCGCCCTGCGCGCCGACCAGGTCCGTGTACGACAGGGGCGTCACGAAGAGCTGGCTGGACACCGAGTCCGGGCGCGCCCGTGGATCCGGTCGGTCGTCCGGGTCGGGCTGTGCGGGCGCTCCGGCCGTCTGACCGCCCTGACCGCCCTGGGCGTTCTGGCCGCCTTGGCCCGCCTGGGCGTTCTGACCGCCCTGGCCGCCTTGCGCGTTCTGACCGCCCTGTCCGCCCTGGCCCCGCTGCTCGGGCTCACCCCGGGCCGCGGCCACCATGCGCTGCCGGCGCCGCCGGTCCTCCTGGTCCTTCTTGGCCACCTCGCGGTAGTCGACGACCGTGGTCGCGGCCTTCACGTCCGCACCGGCGTCGAGGAGGGTGCGCATGACCGCCCCACGTCCGTAGGCCGCCGCGAACATCAGGGGCGTGCGGGCCTGGTGTGCATCCACGACATCCACGTCGGCCCCGCGCTGCACGAGCGCCTGCACGGTGCTCACGTCGCCGGACTCCGCTGCGAAGTGCAGCGGAGCCACACCCGTGGCGGTCAGGGCGTTGGGATCGGCGCCGCCGGCGAGAAGCGTGGAGACCACGTCGACGAAGCCTTTCTGCGCCGCGAGGTGGAGCGGGGTGTACCCTCCGAGGCGCGTGGTCGGCTCGACCTGCGCTCCGGCATACAGCAGAAGCTGCACGAGCTCGGCCCGGTTCTCGAGCGAAGCCCAGTGCAGGGCGGTCATCCCGTCTCCCTGGGCCGCATTGACGTCCGCGCCCTCGCGCAGCAGCGCGCGCACCGCCTCCACGTCGCCGCGCTCGGCCGCATCGGCCACGGGCGCCTCCGGCGGCGGCAGGAGCGCCGCCGAGAGGAAGACGACCGACAGGGCGGCCAGCGTGTTGTTCCTGAGGAGCCTCTTCATCAGTTCCTCTCCGTTCCCTGGTGTTGCATCTCGTCGGCCGTCACCTCGACCCGCGAGGTGAGGAACGCATCGCTCTCGACCACGCCCTCGATGAAGGCGGAGATCCGGTAGTCGTTCTTCGCGGCGTCCCGCGTGATCGCACGGATGGCCGGCATGTCGTAGTACTCGAGCCGGCGACCGATGGCGTAGGCCATCAGGTTCTCCGTGAACGTCCGCAGGAACACCTCGGGCCGGGCCAGGATCGCCTCGCGCAGATCCGCCGGACCCGCGATGGCGCTCCCGTCGTAGAGCTCACCCACGGGATCGATCAGGTTGCCGCCGTCCTTCACGCGGAAGGCGCCGGTCGGATCGAAGTTCTCCAGGGCCAGACCGATGGGGTCGATCACCCGGTGGCACGAGTTGCAGGACGGATTCGCACGGTGCTGCTCCATGCGCTCCCGGACCGTCAGGATCCGGCCTTCCTCCGCGCCTTCGGTCTGCTCCAGGGCAGGGACGTTCGGCGGGGGCGCCGGCGGCGGCGAGCCGAGCAACACCTCCATGACCCACTTCCCGCGCAGCACCGGCGACGTGCGGTCGGCGTGCGACGTCAGCGTCAGGATGCTCCCGTGCCCCAGGAGTCCACGGCGGCTCTCGTCGGCGTAGCGCGCCATCTGGAAATCCGAGCCGACCACGTTCGGGATGCCGTAGTGCCGCGCCAGACGCTCGTTCACGAACGTGTAGTCGGCGCTGAGCATCTCCAGCGCGCTCCGGTCCTGCCGCACGAGGTAGTCGAAGAACAGCTCGGTCTCGCGCTTCATCGCCTCCGCGAGGGTGGCGTCGTAGTACGGATAGCTGAGCGCGTCGGGGTGGACCTTGTCCACGTCGGACAGGCGCAACCACTGCGCGGCGAAGCGCGTGGCCAGCCCCTCCGAGCGGGGATCGGCCAACAGGCGCTGGACCTGCTTCTCCAGCTGACCGCCCTTGGACAGCTCGTTCTTGCGCGCCAGCTCGATCAGCTCGGCGTCGGGCGGCGTGCCCCAGATGAAGTAGGAGAGCCGGGACGCCAGATCGTAGTCGCTGATGCGGTAGACGCTGCCGGGGCGGATGTTGGACGGAGCCTCCTCGACGCGGAAGACGAAGTGGGGGCTGGCCAGGATGGCCTCCAGCGCGAAGCGCACGCCGCCCTCGAAACCGTCCTCCTCGAAGCCCTGGTCGTAGAAGCCCATCAGGCCTTCGATGTCCGACTCCATCAGCGGGCGGCGATACGCCTTGGTGGCCAACCGCTCCACGATGCTCTGGGCACAGGGGCGTGCCTCGGCCGGCGCCAGCGGCCGGCACGTGAAGATGCGCCGCCGCGTCTCGGTCTCCGACACGCCGGTCACGCGGAAGGGACCCACCACCGCGAAGCGCTGCAGGTGGGGGAGCGTGGTCACCCCGTAGTCCAGACCGATCTGGGTGTCGGCCAGCGTGTGGTCGACCGGGGTGATCAGGTCGTCCTCCGGACCCTCCCACCGCTTGATGAAGACGGCCGCCACGCGGTGCGTGCCGGCGCGGACCTGGATGGAGTCCGTGGACAGCGTCATGCCGTTGGGATCGGAGTCCGACATCCAGCGATCGATGTCGAGCACCGCCACCCGCTCCCCGTCCACCGAGACCTCGACCTGCTCGTTGGGCTGCGTGCGACCGAACAGCTCCCCTTCCGGCGCGGAGTGCAGCGTGACCTGGAACACGTAGCGTCCGTCGGCGGGGAAGTTGTGGTCCACCGCCAGGCCGCCGCGTGTGCCGAACGGCGCCCCGGGCACGCGATCCTTCTGCGACTGGGTGCGCGGCACCGTATACGGCTTCGAGCCCGGATCGGCGTTCACGTCCCCCAGCGCCTCGCGGCTGATCTGGGACGCGGCCCGCAGGTAGCCCTCCATCAGCGTGGTGGAGGGCATCTGCACGTCGGCGATGTTGTCGAAGTTCGCGCTCTTGGTGTCGAGCGGCAGGAACGCGCTCACGTCCACGCCGATCCCCAGCAACTCGCGCACGGACGCCTGGTATTCCGCGCGGTTCAGGCGCTGGAACGTCCGGCTGCCGGGATTCGGGTTCTCACGCGCCAGCTCGTCCATGCGGTCTTCGAGCGCGACCATGAGCAGCTGCAGCGAATCGGCCTCGGGGCGACGGGCTCCCGCGGGCGGCATCATCCCCGCCCGCAGCTTCTTGATCATCTTCTCGGCGATCTCGCCCTGATCGGCCGCCCCGTCGAACGTGAAGCTCTCCAGCGAGAGATTGCCCGTCAGGCGCTGGTCGTTGTGGCAGCGCATGCAGTACTGCTCGACGACGCCCTCATAGGCGTCCTCGGGCGGCTGATGGACGGCGGCGTCACCGCCCGCGGCCAGCGCTGCGGCCAGCCAATCGGCCGGGGGGATGACGGTGTCCGGCCCCCGATCGGAGACGGCGACGGCGGCGGCCAGCGCCGCCCCCGCGACGATCGGGATGAGGACGGGGTGCGTGAGATTCGGCATGGGGTCCCTCGGTTGGCGGGGGCGTCGGCGTCCCGACGCTCCTCGGCGTTCCTGCGCGGCGCGAGCCACCGGGCCTGGGGAGGGCACGGCGCTCTTCGAGCACCCTGAATCTGGGGCGGCCGGGCGCGTTCTAGCAAATGGCGGACGGCGGCCGACGACCCGCTGCACGCACGCGACAGAGGCCGGGGCAGACCCGGCCGAGGAGGGACCCGCGGGCGGAGGGGCTCAGCCCCCCCGACGTCCGCGTCGGCGCGCGGGCGGCAGATCGACTGCACCACCCACATTGGAGTAGTGGATCCTCTCCCGGCGGGTTCCGTCGACCCGCAGATCTCCGCGGACATCGTCCACCTGGACCCGGCCCGATCCCTTGTCCTCCACCACCACGTCGCGGCCCACGCCGGCGATGTCGGCCGCGCCGGATCCGTCGCGCAGGCGCACGCTGCCCGACACGGCCCGGATCTCGACCCCGCCCGAGCCGTCCTCCACCTCCACGTCCCCCTCCACGCCCCGGATGTGGAGCTCCCCGGAGCCGTCGTCCACGCGCAGCCGACCGCTCACGTCCTCGATCCGGAGGGCGCCGGATCCGTCCCGCACCACCAGCTCACCCACGCCCCGGATCTCGGCCTCGCCGCTGCCGTCCTCCACCTCCGCCGCCATCCCGGCGGGGACGTCCACCTGGAGGTCGATGCGGGCGTACCGGTCCCGCCCCCAGCCACCGCCGTTCCAGTCGGGGTGGATCGTACGCAGCCGCCCTTCCGCTCCGGAGCGCTCGAGCGTGACGTCCAGCGCCTCCATCCGCTCCCGGTCGGAGGCGCAGAGCACCGCATGGACGCGAATGCCGGTCTCGCCTTCCCGTCCCTGCACGACCAGGCGCCCCGAATGGGCCTCGATGCGGATCCGGTCCAGATCCGCGGCGCCGAGGTCGAGATCCCGCTCCTCCCGGATCTCGCACCGCTGCTGTGCCTCGGCCGGCACGGCTCCGAAGGTCAGCGCCGCCAGCGCCATCGCGCTCCCCACCCCCACCGCTCGTCGCGTCGTCCTCGCCCGCATCGTCTCCTCCCGTCGTGTCCGGTTCGGACCCGATTGGACGGCTCGGCTCCGGGCGGGGTTGGAACGGGTCGGGGCGCGAGCGCCGCCTCAGCCGTCGACGAGGCGTGCCGACTCGATCCGGGTCAGATCGGGGAACTCGGCGTCCAGGTAGGCATTGCCCTGGATGACCGCCTGGGCCTGATAGGGCCCGCTCCCGCGGGGCGGGCCATCGCCGTAGCCCGCATGGAAGCGGGACACCACGTCGAGGCCCTCCACCACCTCGGCGAACGGCGCGAAGCCGCGCGCATCCAGCGAGGCGTTGTCACGCAGGTTCACGAAGACCTGCACGGTCCGGGAGTTGGGACCGCTGGCGGCGAAGCTCATGCGGCCGCGCGTGTTCGACTCCACCACCGGATCGTCGAGGATGGGGAAGCGGTGCCAGATGCGGGTGACGGTACCGTTGCCGTGCACCCCGAACTCCGCCACGAAGCCGTCCACCACGCGGTAGACGCGCGTGTCGTCGTAGTAGCCGGCGCGTACCAGGTTGTAGAAGCGATCGGCGCCGAGGGGCGCCCACTCCCGATGGGCCTCGATCACGAACGGGCCTGCGGACGTCTCGAAGCGCACGCGGAAGCGGTCCGGCGCCGTCTCGGTGAGGCGGCGCGGATCGAGCAGCGGATCGGCGGCCTGCGCCGGCGCCGCGTCGTTCCCGGAGGAGGCGTCTCTGCCCCCGCACCCGGTGACCAGCGCCGCCACGAGCAGCGGCAGGAGCCGGGCGTTCGGCACCCGAGCGATCCGGTCCTTCGTCCCCAGGGCGTTGCGCACGAGGGCTCGCTCTCCTCTTGTACGGGTTTCCAGATGGCGCCCTGAACCTACGTCCCCCCGTTGTGGGAGGCACCGTGACGCATCTCCGGACCCCGATCCTGCTCCTGGCCCTCACCCTCGCCGGCACCGGCTCCGCCGTCGCGCAGGAGGGCGCGGGCTACGTCCTGCCGAACGACGAGATCCAGCGGCTGTTCGCCACGGACAAGAACTTCGTGCAGCTCGACCACCTGAGCCCCGACGGAAACCACTTCCTGGTCCTGCACGAGACGGAGCTCAGCACGCTCGAGCGCATGGGCGAGCCGACGCTGCGCCTGGCGGAGCTGGAGCTCCGCCCCGCGGTGGACCGGATCTGGAACCACGACACGTACGGGGTCGACGGGCTGCGCATCTTCTCGCTCGCCCGCCTCGCCTACCGCAACGTCGAGGTCCCACAGGGCGCCTTCCTGAGCGATTTCATGTGGTCGCCCGCCGGCGACCGGGTCGCCTACCTCCAGCACGGCCGCGACCGCACCGAGGTGTGGGTGGCCGAGAGCGCCACCGGGCAGACCCGACGCGTCGCGGACGCCCGCGTCGTGGCGACGCTGGGCACCAGCGCACCGACCACCACACCGCGCGCGTCCGACATGCTGCAGTGGACGCCGGAGGGGACGCTCCTGACGCTGATCGCTCCGGCGGGACGCGGCGCGCCGCCCGCCGCGCCGCACCGGCCCACCGGCCCGGTGGTCCGCACCACGCGCGAGGAGGCGACCCCCAACCCCACCTATCCGAACCTGCTGCGCACGCCCCACGACGCGGACCTCTTCGAATACCACACGACCACGCAGATCGCCGAGTTGAGCACCAACGGCCGTGTGCGTCCCATCGGTCGGCCCGGCATGTACGAACGGATCGTCCTCAGCCCCGATGGGCGCTACCTGCTGGCGACCCGCATCGTGCGGCCCTTCTCGTTCCTCACGTCCTGGCGCGGCTTCCCCCGCGTCACCGAGGTGCTCGACCGCGAGGGCACCGTGGTGGCCACGCTGGACGAGCAGCAGCTGCGCGAGGGCTCGGGTCGCACGGCGCGTCAGGGGCCGCCCGCCCGCCGGCGCGGGTGGGCCTGGCGGCCGGAAGGGGCTGCGCTGGTGTTCCTCATGCGCGCGGAGGCCTCCGACAGCGCGGCCGGGGATGACGCCCGTCCGGAAGGGATCCATCAACTGCTCCCCCCGTTCGACACGGCCCAGGCCACGCTCCTGGGCACCAGTGACGCGTCCGTGGGGGACGTGCTGTTCTCGCAGGGGGGCGCGCACATGTTCGCCCAGGTGACGCGGGACGGGAAGCGCGGGCTGATGCACTGGCCGCTCACGGCCGAGGGCGGACCGGTCCGCCACATGGTCATCGACTGGTGGGACCCGCAGACGCCCATGGAGAACCCGGGTGAGCCGTGGACCGCCACCACCTCCAACGGCATCGCGTACGCCCGCATCACGTCCAACGGCCGGGCCCTGCTGGTGCGCGGTCCCGGGTACGCGGACGACCTGCGGCCCACGCCGTTCGTCGACCACGTGGCGCTCTCCGACGGCATGGTCAACCGGGTGTTCGAGGGATCCAAGGAGCTGTACGAGCAGCCGCTGGTCACCCTGGATCCGGACGGAAGCCGCCTGATCGTCCGGCGCGAAGGCGCCAACCAGTTCCCCGACAGCTGGCTCTGGGTGCTGGGGGGTCGCTGGGACAACCTGTCGAAGAACGTGGATCCCTTCCCGGCCATCACGGCTGCCAAGCGGGTCGACTTCGAGTTCGAGCGCCGCGACGGGCTCACGATGCGCGGGCGGATCTCGCTCCCGGTGGACTACGTGGAGGGCACCCGTGTGCCCGCCATCTTCTGGACCTATCCGCGCGAGTACCGCACGGAGAAGGCGTACCGGGCCGCGACCATCGAGAGCCGCAACCTGAACGCATTCACCCCGCTCTCCTGGTTGCGCTGGTCCGACATCTGGCTGACGCAGGGCTACGCGCTGGTCTATCCCGACATCCCGATCGTCGGCGAGAACTACAACGACTTCTACATCGCCGACATGGTGGACGACATGTACGCCGCGGTGCGCGCCGTGGAGAAGAGCGGGTACGTGGACGTCGAGCGCATCGGACACGGAGGCCACAGCTACGGCGCCTTCGCCACCGCGAACTTCCTGGCGCACACGCCCTTCTTCAAGGCGGGGATCGCAGGAGACGGCGCCTACAACCGCTCGCTCACGCCCATGGGCTTCCAGGCCGAGCCCCGCGACATCTGGGAGGCACAGGACGTCTACCTGGAGATGTCGCCGTTCTTCAAGGCGGACCAGATCGACACGCCGCTGCTCATGTACCACGGCGGGGACGACAACAACACCGGCACCTTCCCCATCCAGTCCGAGCGCTTCATGCAGGCGCTGCAGGGGCTGGGCAAGACCGCGGAGCTCTACATCTATCCCTTCGAGTCGCACACGCCGCGCGCCATCGAGAACGAGCTGGATCGCTGGGCCCGCTGGGTGGGCTTCTTCGATCGCTACGTGAAGGGCGATCGCCCGGCCGACGTGTCGGAGCAGGGCGGCGGTCGATGAGGGCGCGGCCCGCGGCATGGGTGCTGGCCGCGAGCCTGTGGGCAGGCGGGAGCACCCACGCGGTGGCCCAGGAACCCCACCGCGAGCTGCTCCGCACGAGCTTCCAGGAGCGCCTGGCGCAGATCGCGGACGGCTACGAGGGCGTCGCCGGCCTCGAGGTGCTCGACCTGACCAGTGGCGACCGGTTCGCCGTGCGTGGCGATTGGGTCTTCCCGCAGGCGTCCGCGATCAAGGTGATGCTGTTGCTGGAGCTGTTCCGGCGGGCGGAGGAGGAGCCCGACCTGCTGCGACGCCGCGTCGAGATGACCGACGCGGTCCGCACCGGCGGCAGCGGCGTGCTGCACCTGCTGACGGACGGAGGCTCGGCGCTCTCGCTGGAGGACCATGCGATCTACATGATCGTCTACTCCGACAACACGGCCACCAACGTATTGATCGACGCGTTGGGCATGGACGCCACCAATGCCCTGGCCGCGCAACTCGGCGCGCCGGACACGAAGCTGCAGCGCAAGATGATCCGACCCGAGGAGTCCGCGCGCGGCAACGAGAACCTGTCGACTCCCCGCGACGCGGTGCGGGTGATGGAGCGCATCCACCGCTGCGACCTGCCCATGGGTGCGCAGGCGTGCGCGCGGGTCCGGGAGATCCTGGAGATCCCGAAGGAGGGCCCCGTACGCACGCCCGTCCCCTCCGACGTGCCGGTGGCCTTCAAGCCGGGCGGCATCACCGGCGTGGCCACGGTCTGGGCGCTCGTGGACCTGCCGGACCGACCCTACGCCCTCTCCGTGATGTCCAACTACGGGGGCAACGGGGGCGCGGTGATCGAAGCGGTCTCGGCCGCCGCCTGGGACTACTTCAGCCGGTTGAGCGGCGTGACGGACCACGGCACGCGGGTGCCGCTGGACGTGAAGCGACGGATCCCGGGGGGACGCCGCTGACGGATCCGGACGCGCCCCCTCGCCGAGCCTCGGTCCCCCGAGCTCGGCGAGGGAGCACCCGTCTGCCGGTCAGCCCTGCCGCTCGGCCGCCTCCGCCTCGGGGACGCCCAGGTCCTCGAGGAACCAACCTGCCAGCTCCGCCCGCCCGGACAGCCCGGACTTGCGGTAGACCGCCACCGCGTGCTGTCGCACCGTGCGCTCGCTGCGGTCGGTCTCCCTGGCGATCCGCTTGTGGCTGTGCCCCTTGAGGAGCATGAGCGCCGTCTCGCGCTCGGCCGGGGTGAGGCCCCAGCGGTCGAACTCCTCGCCGATGGCCTCCCCGAGTCCGTGGAGCGCACGGCTGGCCTTGGTCCGCCACGCATCCCGTTCGGCCCGGTGCCGCTCGACCGCGGCCTCGAGCACCGCCACCGAGCGCGAGGAGGCGAACCAGCCTCGGGCCAACCAGGTGGCGGCACCGAGGCTCACCGCGACCATGGCGACCTCGAAGAGCACGTGGGCGCTGAGCAGCGTATCCGGCTGGTCCATGATCAGGTCGACGATGCCGCCGACCATGATCACCAGGAAGACCAGGGCCAGTGCGCCCTGGATCCGCGGCGTGCCCACGCTCTCGATCTCGTAGCCGTCCACGTCGTCTACTCTCAGCGGACGTCGACCCAGTCGCGCAGGATCCGCTCGGTCTCCTCCGAGTGGCCGCTCTCGTCGCGGACCATGTCCTCGAGCTGCACGGCCAGGCCCTTGTCGCCGAAGGCATCCGCCTGGCGGGCGCGCTCCGAATAGTCCGCGACGGCCCGGCGCTCCGCGGCCAACACGGCCTCCAGCATCTCGCGGTTGGTCCGCGCGGCCGGCACCGCCCGCGGCTGCGTCGTGGGCTCCCCGCCCAGGGCGACGATCTTGTTGGCC
Organism: Gemmatimonadota bacterium; assembly: GCA_041390125.1. Classification (NCBI taxonomy): domain Bacteria; kingdom Pseudomonadati; phylum Gemmatimonadota; species Gemmatimonadota bacterium. The sequence continues at coordinate 360,691 of JAWKQN010000002.1, forward strand.
AGGTACTGGGCGTGCAGCTGCTCGTCCGTCACCTCGGCCAGGAAGAACTGGGCGAGCTGGGGACGGTACGGCCCGGTCACCTTGGCGGCGTAGGTCAGATACTGGATGATGGCGCCCAGCTCGCCGGCCAGGTCTTCGTTCAGGTGCTGGATGAGGGTCTGCTTGTCCATCGGCGTCCTTCCCCGCGGAGCGGGCCTGTGGCACGCGCCGGGCAGGCGCGGGCCGGGGACCGGAAGACTCGATCGGTGCCTCCTAACCTAGCGCCGGGGACGCCGCCTCCACGTCCGACATCTGCCGGACGGGCGCCGGGGATCTCCCTCCACGGCCTGTACGGCATCTGCCGGATGGCCCCGGACCGCGCGTGGACGCAGGTTCGGGACGGTCCCGGTCGCCGAGCCGCGTCGCCCGGGAGATCCCCGACATCGGGAGGAGTGGTTCGCGATGGTCGTAGGCCTGGTCCTGTTGTTCCAGCTCGCTGCCTCCGCCGACACCGTGCGCCTGGACGCCCCCGCGGCGCTCGCGCGGGCGCTGGAGGCGTCGCCGGTCCTCTCGGCGGCCCGGTACCGGGCGGAGGCCGCCGAAGACCGCGCCGCCCAGGCCCGGGCCTGGGCCAATCCCCACGTCTCCGTCTCCGGAGAGAACGTCGGCCAGCAGCGGGCGTTCACCGGTACGACGGGCTGGCAGGGCATCGAGGGCCAGGCCGTGCTCACCACCGCGGTCCCGTTCGGGCCGGAACGGGCCGGCCGGATCCGGACCGCCCGAGCGGAGGGCTCCGCCGGCGCAGCGCTGGCGGACCAGGCGGACCTGGACGTGCGCGCAGGCATCCTGGCCTCCATCGGTGGCTACCTGACCGACCGGGCGCTGGCGACGAGCGCCCGGGAGGAGCGGGCCACGATGGACCGGATCGCGGACGCCCTCGCGCGCCAGGCGGACGCGGGACGCACCTCGCGAGGGGACGCCGCCCGCGCCGACCTGGCCCGGGGCATGGCCCGCACCGCCCTGGCCCGGCGCCAGGCACAGCTCGTTGCGCGGGCGGAGGAGCTGGCCCGGTTGCTCGGCCTCGACCCCGGGACCCCCGTGGCCGTGGAGGTCGGCCGGTGTCTCGCTCCGCCCGGTGCGGCGGGCGAAGGCGTCGCCGAGCCTCCTGCCGTCCGCCTCGCCCGCGCCCGGGTGGAGGCCGCGCGCGGCGGCGTGCAACTGGCGCGCGGGCTCCAGCTGCCGGACCTGGAGCCCCAGGTCGGCGTGCGCCGGACCGGGGGCGAGTCGGGGCTCTACCTGGGCCTGAGCACCGCGCTGCCGTTCTTCGATCGAGGCACGCGCCGCCTGGCGGCGGCCCGGGCCGACGAGGACGCGGCCCTCGCGGAGCTCCGGGCCGCGGAATCCATGCAGTCCGCGGCACTCGCGGCGACCCGTCAGCGGCTGACGCTCCTCGAGGATGCCGGGCGCGCCTTCGATGCCGCCTGGTTCGACCAGGCCGACCAGGCCGTGACGGCCGCCGAAGCCCGCTTCTCCGTAGGAGAGGGCACGCTGCTGGAACTCCTGGACAGCCGTCGGGCCCGCCTCCAGGCCCTCGACGACTACCACGCGTGGCAGTCCGAGTGGTGGGCCGCACGCGTCGACCTGGCCCGGCTCGAGGGCCGGGCGCCGGACGCGACGCTCCTGTGCACCGATCCCTTCCGCGAGACCTCACGATGACGACGATCCGGATCCCGCGTGCGCTCTCCGGCGCGCTGCTTCCCCTGTTCGCCCTGGCCTGCGGCGCCGGCGACCCCCCCGCCCCGCTCACCGAACCGGTCCCGGACGGAACCGTCCGGCTGAGCGACGCGCAGATGCGCGCCGCGGGGATCGTCACCGCCCTGCTCGAGGCGCGCACGGTGCGCCAGCCGGTGCGCGTCCCCGGCTCCGTGCAGAGCCCCGACACCGCCCAGGTGGCCGTAGGCTCCATCGTGGAGGGGCGCGTGACCGCCGTCCGCGTGCTGCCGGGGGACCGGGTGCGCACCGGTCAGCCGCTGGTGGAGATCCACTCCCACGAGCTGGCTTCGGCCGAGCGGGACCGCGCGGCCGCGCAGGCGGAGCTGGACTTCCACTCGAACGCGCTCGCCCGCTCCGAGCAGCTGCTCGCGGCCGGCGCGGTGGCGCTGGAGGAAGTGGAGCGCCGCCGGGCGGACTTCCTCGGCGCTCAGGCGGAGCTGGCGCGGGCCACCGAGATGGTGGAGCACCTGGCCCCGTCGACGGCGGGGAACGTGCAGGCGCTGGCACCCCGCGCGGGCGTGGTGTTCTCGGTGGACGTGCGCCCCGGTGAAGCCGTGCTCCCGGGCACTCCGCTGCTGGAGATGGGCTCCACCGACGTGCTCTGGGTCACGGCCTTCGTACCGGAGAACACGTCCAGCGCGCTCGCCGTGGGTGACGAGGTCGAGGTGCGGTTCCGCTCGCTGCCCGGCACGGTCGTCACGGCGCGTCTGGTGCGCCAGGGCGACTTCGTCGATCCGAGCAACCGCTCGGTGGAGATGCGCTTCGAGCTCGATTCGATCCCGGCGGGCGTGCGCCCCGGCAGCTTCGCCACGGTGGACGTGCTGGCGTCGGAGGCCTTCGAGGCCATCGAGCTGGACCAGTCCGCCGCCGTGCGCATGGACGACGAGGACGTGGTGTTCGTGGCGGAGGGACCCGGCGTCTACCGCGCCGTGGCGGTGACCGCAGTGCCGGTGCGCGAGGGACGGGTGGCGGTGCGCGGCGTCCCGGCCGGCGCCGAGATCGTCACGGAAGGCGCCTATTTCCTGAAGGCGGCGCTGGAGGTGGCGGCGGCGGGTGGCGAGGGAGGCGCGTGATGTTCACCCGGATCATCGACTTCTCGCTGCGCCAGCCGTTCTACATCCTCGGTGGCGTGCTCACCCTGGTGGCCGTGGGGCTCTACGCCTTCACCACGCTGCCGTTCGAGGCCTTCCCCGACCTCACCGCCAACTCCGTGTCGGTGATCGCCGACGCGCCGGGCAGCGCCCCGCAGGACGTCGAGCAGCTCGTCACGTATCCGATCGAACGGTCCCTGCTGGGACTGCCGAACACCGAGTCCGTGCGCTCCACGACCAAGTTCGGCGTGTCGATCACACAGGTGGTCTTCGCGGACGGGGTCGACCCCTACTTCGCCCGCCAGGTGGTGGCCGAGCGCCTCAACGATCTCGGCGGAGACCTGCCGGCCAACGTGAGCGTCACCATGGGCCCGGTGGCCACCGCCATGGGCGAGGTCTACCAGTACGTGCTGCGGTCCACGAACCCCGCCGTGGGCGCGCTCGACCTGAAGACCCTGCAGGACTATTCGATTGCGCCCCAGCTGCGCACCGTCGAAGGCGTGGCCGAGGTGAACTCCTGGGGCGGGCTCACCGAGCAGTACCATGTCATCGTGGAGCCGGGCCGCCTGATCCAGGCCGGCCTCACGCTCGCCGACGTCGAGACCGCCCTCGCCGAGAACAACCGCAACTTCGGGGGCACCTACACCGAGGCGCGCGGCGAGCGCTTCATCGTGCGCGGCATCGGGCGGCTCGGGGGGCCGGAGGACCTCGCCGACGTGGCCATCGCCACGCGCGCCGGCGTACCCATCCACGTGCATGATATCGGCACCGTTACGCGTGGAGCCCTTCCCCGCCAGGGAGCCGTCACCATGGACGGCGAGGGCGAGGTGGTGGCCGGCATGGTCATCATGCGCAAGGGCTCCAACGCGCTCCGCGTGCTGGAGCACGTACAGGAGCGCATCGATCAGATCGTGCCGACCCTGCCGGAAGGCGTGCATCTGGTCCCGTTCTACAACCAGGGCTCGCTGGTGGAGCAGACCACGCACACCATCGAGAAGAACCTGCTGCTGGGTGGGACCCTGGTCATCGTCCTGCTCTGGGGATTCCTGCGGAACATCGCCGCGTCGGTGCTCGTGGCGCTGGTCATCCCGCTGTCCATGCTCTGGGCGTTCGTGGCCATGCGCATCTTCGGGTTCTCGGCCAACCTCATGAGCCTGGGCGCGCTCGACTTCGGTCTGTTGGTCGACGCCTCCGTCGTCGTGGTCGAGAACGTCATGCGCAAAGGCACGGAGGAACCGCACGAGGACGCCGGCACGCGCATCCGCCACGCGGTCCTGGAGGTGGGGCGGCCCGTCCTCTACGGGATCGCGATCATCGTCGCGGTCTACATCCCCATCTTCGCGCTGCAGGGCACGGAAGGTCGGATGTTCCGGCCCATGGCCTTCACCGTCGTGGCCGCCCTGCTGGGCTCGCTCCTGCTGGCGATGACCTTCATTCCCGCCGCGGCCGGCTGGTTCCTCACCCATGCCCGCGAGGTACACACGCCCGGATTCGATCGTCTCCGCAACCGTTACCGTGCCTCGCTGGAGACGGCGCTGCCCCGGCCCCGCCTCGTGATGGGCACGGCCACCGGCCTCTTCGTGCTCGCCTTGTTCGGCGCCAGCCGCCTCGGCACCGAATTCATGCCCCGCCTGGACGAGGGCAGCGTGCTGGTGCAGGGGCTGCGCCTGCCGTCGACCGCGCTCGACCAGGGCACCCGCTTCTCCGGCGCGCTGGAGCGCGCCCTGACCGGCCTGCCGGAGGTGGAGGTGGCGGTCTCCAAGCTGGGCCGACCCGACCTCGCCACCGAAGCCATGGGCACCTACGAGTCGGACACGTACGTCATGCTCAAGGACCGCAGCGAGTGGCGGCGCGGCGGGAAGGATGCCTTGCTGGCGGCGATGGATTCGGCGCTGCTCGACATCCCCGGCCTGGAGTACGCCTTCACGCAGCCCATCCAGATGCGCCTGGATGAAGCCGAGACCGGCATCACCACGGACGTCGGCGTGAAGATCTTCGGCGACGACCCCGATCGGTTGGCCGCCCTCGCCGCCCGGGTGGAGTCGGAGCTCGCGCGGGTCGACGGAGCCGCGGACGTGAAGGTGACGGCGGCGTCGCGCGTGAAGGAGCTGCGCGTGGAGCTGGACCGCACGGCGCTGTCGCGCTACGGGCTGGGCGCGGACGACATCGGGCACCAGGTGGAGATGGCGCTCGGCTCCTCCGTGGCGACGCACATCGTGGACGGGCCCCGACGCATCGGGGTCGTGGTGCGCATTCCCGGTGGGAACACCGTGGATCCCGCCCTGATGGCGTCCCTGCCCGTCGCGAACGGCCCCTCCGGGCTGGTCACGCTGGGCAGCGTGGCCGACCTGACCGTCCAGGAGAGCCCCGAGGCGTTCGCGCACGAAGGGGGGCAGCGCATGGTGGTCGTCGGCGCCAACATCCGTGGTCGCGACGTGGGCTCCTTCGTGGAGGAGGCATCGACGTTGCTGGCTGCGCGCGTGCCGTTGCCTTCAGGCTACCGCTACGAGTGGGGTGGCCAGTACCAGCACCAGCAGACGGCCGTGCGGCGGCTGGCGCTGCTGCTCCCCATCGCCATCCTGGCCATCTACCTGCTGCTGTTCTCCAACTTCGGCACCATCCACCAGGCGCTGCTGATCATGCTCAACGTACCGTTCGCGGTCGTGGGCGGCATCGCGGCGCTGTGGCTCGCGGGCCTCAATCTGAGCACGTCCGCGCTGATCGGGTTCATCGCCGTGTTCGGCATCGCGGTGCTGAACGGCGTGGTGATGGTGAGCTACATCAACCAGCTCCGCGCGCGCGGGGAGACCATCCGCGAAGCGGTGCTGGACGGAGCGGCCACACGCCTTCGACCCGTGCTGATGACGGCGCTGGCGGCCAGCCTGGGGTTCGTGCCGATGGCGCTGTCCACGTCGCCGGGCGCCGAGCTGCAGCGCCCGCTCGCCACCGTGGTCATCGGCGGGCTCATGACCGCCACGTTCCTCACCCTGTTCGTGCTCCCCACCCTGTACCTGTGGGTGGAGATGTGGATGGAGACGAGCGCGCCCGCCTGGATGGCGAACGGCAAGCCGCGGCGGCGCGCGGCACGGGGCGGCCGGTCGGCCTCCGAGGAAGCGTCGGACCTGGACGCGCTCCCCGCGGGCGTGGGAGGCTGAGCGGCAGCCGGACGGACCCGCGCTTGCTTCCCCCGCGGGCCGTCAGGCCGCATACTCGGGGCCTGCTGGTCTCCGCCCACCCCGAGCCGCCATGCCGCTGGTCGTCGACCTCGTCCTCCAGATCGAACCGTCCGGCGGCCTCTCCGAGGCCCTGGCTGCGCGCCCGCTCGTGGCGCTGGCCACGATGTTCGGCGCGGGTCTCCTCACCAGCCTGACGCCCTGCGTCTACCCGATGGTCCCGATCACCGCCTCGGTGATCGCCGGCACCGCCCGGGAGGGACAGACCCGCGGCCGCACGGTGGCACTGACCCTCACCTACGCGCTGGGCCTCGCGCTCCTCTACGCGGTCCTGGGCGCCCTGGCCGGCGTGACCGGCACCTTGTTCGGGACGGTGAGCGCCAGCCCCTGGGCGCTGCTGGTCATCGGCAACCTGCTGCTGCTCTTCGCGCTGGCCATGCTGGACGTGCTGCCGGTCCCGGTGCCCCGCCGCCTGATGCAGTGGGCCGGCAGCCGGGAGGGCGGCTCCTTCCCCGCGGTCTTCCTCCTGGGCGCCACGTCCGGGGTGGTGGCGGCGCCCTGCGGGGCCCCCGCGTTCGCCGTGGTCCTCACCTGGGTGGCCGCCACCGGAGCCGGCCTGATGGGCTTCGTGTATCTCTTCGTGTTCTCGCTCGGGATGACCGCCGTCCTGGTGGTGGTCGGGATCTTCTCGGGAACCCTGGCGCTCCTCCCGCGTTCAGGAACATGGATGGTCTGGATCAAGCGCATCGCCGCCGTGCTGATGCTGATCATGGCCCAGTACTACTTCGTGAAGGCGGGGTACAACCTATGACGCGTCTCCCTGGCCTCCGCGCCACCCTGGTGGGTCTGTCCCTCCTGGTGGCCTCGCCGCTGGCCGCGGTCGCGCAGGGCGTGGGCCTGCCGCTCGGCACCCCCGCACCCGCGGTGACGCTCGAAGACCTGGACGGCAACGCGGTGGACCTCCAGCGGCTCGTGGCGGGGAAGCCGGCGCTGATCGAGTTCTGGGCCACCTGGTGTGAGCAGTGCGAGGCGCTCCAGCCCCAGATCGACCGCATCCAGGCCGCGCACGGGGAGCGGGTCGCGGTGGTGGCCGTGGCCGTGGCGGTGTCCCAATCGCTGCGGCGGGTCAAGCGCCATGTGGAGGAGCACGATCCGGGTTATCCCTTCCTGTGGGACGCCCGGGGCGCCGCGGTGCGGGCCTTCCAAGCGCCCACCACGTCGGTGGTGGTGATGCTGGACGCGACCGGGAATGTGGTCTACACGGGGTCGGGTGCGGACCAGGACCTGGAAGGCGCGGTGGCACGGGTGCTGGAGGAGGGCTGATGCACCACGGCCCGGCGGAGCGCCTGCTCCACCGGGCCGCTGTGTCTCGCGGAGCGCCCGGGAGCGCATCCGCCACGGAGCTCGTCGCCTACTGCTGCGGCTCCTCGGGCTCCGGGGTCACCGCGTCGATCATGGCCTGCAGCTCTTCATAGGCCTGGGGATCCACCTGCTGGAACTGCGGGATCACGCCCGCGATCCGTCCATCCGGACCCACCACGATCACCGTTCGGCTGTCGACCATGTTGTTGTCGCGGAGACCGCCGCCGAAGGCCGTGTAGGTGGCACCGTCGTTGGCTGCATCGCTCGCGAACAGGAAGGGGAAATCCTCGTCCTTCAGCCAGGAGGCCAGCTCCTCGACCGGGTCGTTGGAGATCCCCACGAGGACCACGTTGCGGCCCCCCTTGAACAGGCTTGCGTACTGATCACGGTACGCTCTCATTTGAACCGTTCAGCCACGCGTTCGAACTCGGAAGAAGAACGCCAGGACGACGGTCTCCCCGCGGTAGTCGCTCAATCGCACGGGATTCTCGAGCACGCCGTACCGGGTCGCACCCGGCAGCTCGAAGTCGGGTGCCATCTCGCCCACGGCGAGGAGCCCGCTTCCGGCCTGCTGCGCGGCGACTCCCGTCGCCGATCCCATGCCGAGCGTTCCCGCGAGGAGCAGGGTCGCGACGACTCGGCGCATCGACTCGCTCCTCCAGTGATGGGTGGACTCGGACTGCTCCAGCGAGGGCGGTACCCGGGAGGAGCCGCGGACGGTCCGTCGGGGCTCAGCCGGCCGGCCCCGCCTCCGCCGGCGCCCGCACCCGCCCGGCTCCAGCCAGCACGTCCAGTCGCAGGGCTCCGACGTCGGTGACCTCCCCGTCCACGGACACGGCCATGGGCGGATCGAGCTCCAGCTCCACCGAAGCCCCCCGCCCCGCCAGGATCAGCTCCGACTCGGGCTGCTCCCCCCGCAGGACGGCGGGAACGAGCGCCAGCAACCGGGGAAGCGGTGCGGCCCGCACCACCACCACGTCCAGCAGGCCGTCGTCCATGTGCGCCTCGGGCGCCACGGCCACGCCATGCCCCGCGAAGCGGCCGTTGGCCAGGACCAGCTGCACGATCTCGGTCGAGGGCACGGCCTCGCCGTCCACGCGCAGATCGAGGGTGTGCTCCGGCAGGTCGCCCAGGGCGTCCAGGGAACAGCGCAGGTACGCGAACCGGCCCCAGCGGTCCTTGATCTCGTCCGTGATGCAGCTCGTCACCTCGGCGCTGAAGCCGCCGGTGCAGGTGTTGAGCATCCATCGGACGCGGTCGTCCAGCTCCACGCGCACCAGGTCCACGGGCCGATCGATGCCCGCCAGGACGATGTCGAGCGCCTCGAGCGGATCCTCGGGGATGCCGAGGGAGCGGATGGTGTCGTTGCCGGTGCCGAAGGGCAGGATGCCCAGCGCCGTGCGGGAGAAGTCGGGCGCCAGACCCTGCACGATCTCCGAGATGGTGCCGTCCCCACCCACGGCCACGACCAGGTCCGCCCCCTCGGCGCGCGCCTCCACGGCCAGACGGGTGGCGTCGCCGGGCCCCTCCGTGGCCCGCACCTCCATCTGCGGATGCTGCATCACCCGCTCCTCCAGCTCGCTCCAGCTCTCGGCCGTCCCCGCACCGGGATTCCGGATCAGGACGATCCGCTCTGCCACCGCGCCCTCCTTGGGCTCCAGGATGAGGTGCGCGCCGCACCCGCTCGGACGGGCGTCCACGCCCTCCTGAGGACCATCCCTCCCGCGCAGAGGTTCCGTGCGTCGCCCGTCCGACCCACGCCTCGCGAGCCGCGCGGCCCCTCCGCATATTCGGCGCATGAGCGACCGCGACGGCGTCCCCCACCCCTCGCCCGACATCACGCGCCTCGTGCTCGCGTGGGGCCGGAGCGGGGACGACGCCGTGCTCGAGGACCTGATGCCCCTCGTATACGCGGACCTGCACGCACTGGCCCAGCGCTACCTCCAGCAGGAGCGCGCCGGACACACGCTGCAGGCGACGGCCCTCGTGAGCGAGCTCTACGTGCGCGTCGCCGGAGCGGATGTGGCCTGGGAGGGACGGACGCACTTCTTCGCGGTCGCGGCCCGCGCGATGCGACGGATCCTCGTGGACCATGCCCGGACACGCGCCCGTCAGAAGCGCGGCGGCGGGCAGGTGGGCGTCACCCTGCACGAGGACCTCGCGGCAGCGGAGCGGCCCGAGACCTTCCTGGAACTGGACGCGGCGCTGGAGCGGCTGGCCGCCCTGGATGAGCGCAAGGCCAAAGCCGTCGAGCTCCACTACTTCGGCGGCCTCGGGTACGAGGACATCGCTCGGGCGCTCGACATCTCGCCGGCCACGGTGCACCGCGACCTGCGCATGGCGCGGGCGTGGCTGTACCGCGAGATCCACGGAGCGGACCCGGCGGAGCCACCCGCGTAGCACGCCCTGTTCGGCTCGAATCCGCAGGCCCACCACCCTCGCCAGTCCCCCGCCCACGCCCTACCCTGGGGTGGGCGCGCCGGTCGGCGCGCCGCGTTCGCCTCGCTGCCGGAGACCCGCCCGTGGACTGCCGCGCCCACCGTCCGCTCCCGCTTCTCGTGACGCTCTTCGTCGCGCTGCTTCCCGCCCTGCTTCCCGGGCTCCTCCGGGCCCAGCAGCGGACGGGGGAGAGCGGCGCCCCGCCGTCGATCGAACAACGCACCGCCGGCATGCAGAAGCTGGACGGCTACTTCCCGTTGTACTGGGAGGAGTCCAGCGGTCGCCTCTGGCTGGAGATCGGTCGTTGGGATACCGACGTGCTCCACATGACGGGTCTGGCCGCGGGCCTCGGCTCCAACGACATCGGACTGGACCGGGGCCAGCTCGCCGGCTCTCGGGTGGTGCGCTTCCAGCGCGTGGGCCCCAAGGTGCTGATGGTGCAGCCCAACCTGGACTTCCGCGCCTCCAGCTCGGACGCCGCCGAGGTCCGCGCCGTGACGGACGCGTTCGCGCCGTCCACGCTGTGGGGATTCACGGTCGCGGCCGCGACCGGCGACCGCGTGCTGGTGGACGCCACCGACTTCCTGGTCCGCGACGTCAACAACACCTCGCAGCGGTTGCGTCCGGGCACCTACCGCCTGGATGCCTCACGCAGCGCGGTCTTCCGGCCGATGACCCTGAATTTCCCCGAGAACACCGAGATGGAGGTGAGCCTCACCTACGTCCAGCAGCCCGGCGGCGGGGGCGGGGGAGGCTTCGGGGGGGGCGGCGACGCGGATGGCTTCCAGGGCGTGGGCGACGTGGCGGCGTCCGCCGAGGCGGCCACGATCCGGGTTCATCATTCCCTGGTGCGTCTGCCGGAGCTCGGCAGCTACACCCCGCGGATCTACGATCCGCGCTCCGGGTTCGGCTCGGTTTCGTGGGAGGACTACTCGGCGCCCCTGGGTGAGCCCATGACCCAGCGCTTCATCCGTCGCCACCGCCTGGAGAAGCGCACACCGGGCGCGGCTGCGAGCGCGCCCGTCGAGCCCATCGTCTACTACTTGGATCCCGGAACGCCCGAGCCCATCCGGTCGGCGTTGCTGGAGGGTGGCCGCTGGTGGAACCAGGCGTTCGAGGCCGCAGGGTTCATCGACGGCTTCCGCATGGAGCTGCTGCCGGAGGGCGTGAGCACGCACGACATCCGCTACAACGTGGTCAACTGGGTGCATCGCTCCACGCGTGGCTGGAGCACGGGTGGGTCGGTCACCGATCCCCGCACCGGTGAGATCCTCAAGGGCGTGGTGACCCTGGGCTCGCTGCGCATCCGCCAGGACTACATGATCGCGGAGGGTCTGCTCGCCCCGTACACGAACGGCGACGAGACCCCGCCCGAGCTGGCCGAATGGGCCCTGGCCCGCATCCGGCAGCTCTCCGCGCACGAGATCGGCCACACCCTGGGGCTCGGGCACAACTACTACGACTCGGAGGCCGGGCGCATCTCCGTGATGGATTACCCGCACCCGCTGATCACGCTCGCCAACGGCCGGCTCGACCCCTCCCAGGTCTACGACACCGACATCGGCGAGTGGGACAAGGTGGCCATCACGTATGGCTACGCGGAGTTCGGGCCCGGAACGGACGAACAAGCCCGGTTGCGGAGCATCCTGGACGAAGCGATGGCCCAGGATGTCCTCTACATGACCAACCAGGACACCGAAGCGCACGGGCGTGTGGACCAGTGGTCCAACGGCACCGACGGCGCAGCCGAGCTGGAGCGCATGATGGACGTGCGCCGCTTCGCGCTGGATCGCTTCGGCGAGCGCGCGCTTCCCGGCGGGCGTCCGCTGGCCCAGCTGGAGGAAGTGTTGGTCCCGCTGTATCTGCACCACCGCTATCAGGTGGAGGCCGCGGCGTCCATGCTGGGGGGGCTGCACTACGGCTACGCGATGCGCGGCGACGGGCGCGATCCGGTGGCGTGGGTGGACGGACGCCAGCAACGCGCCGCGCTGGCGGCGTTGCTGCGGACGATCCGGCCCGGGGAGCTGGCGCTGCCGCGCCCGGTGCTCGAGCGCATCCCGCCGCGGCCGCCGGGCTATGGGCGCACCCGCGAGCTGTTCCCACGCTGGACGGGCTCGGCCTTCGACGCGCTCTCGCCCGCGGCGGTGGCTGCGGACCACACGATCGCGCAGATGCTCGATCCCGAGCGCGCCGCGCGGCTGGTGGAGCAGAGCGTGGTCGACCCCTCGCTCCCCTCGCTGGGTGAGGTGATCGCCGCGCTGGTCGGCGCGACGGACGGAGGTGGCGCCGCGTCTCCCTACGAGGCGGAGATCCAACGCACCGTCCAGCGCGTGCTCGCGGAGCGGCTGATGGCGCTGGCCGAGGGGGCGCCCATGCCGCAGGTGCGGGCCGAGGCCTCGGCGCAGCTGGAGCGCATGCAGCACCGGATGGAGCGCGCCACGGAGACGCTGGCGGAGGGGGAGGGCAACGCGATCGACGCCGACGCAGCCCACCGACGCCTGCTGGCGCGGGACATCGAGCGCGTGCTGGACCGGCCGGCCGAACCATGGGCCCTGCCGCGGCCGGCGGAGGCGCCGCCCGGCGCGCCGATCGGGGACCCCGCGCTCGATTGGCTGGGGACCGGCGGCGGCGGCTGGTGGGAGCGCCTGGGGCCGAGCGGCCTCCGACCGGGGATGGGCTGGCTGCAGCAGGTGGCGCCCGCCTGCACGCTGGAGGAGGTTTTTCCCTAGGCCCGGGCGCGGGAGGGCAGGAAGCCGAGGACGGCGCGCGCGGGCGCCGTCCTCGGAGGGCTCAGTCCAGGAAGCGTCCCGCGTGCGCGGGGTCGGGACGCGCGCAGGCGTCCGGGGGCGCGAACCAGCGGTGGCGGTTCCGCGCCACGAGGTCGTAGACGCCGTCCCGCAGGGCCGTCGGTACCGCCCGCAGCACGGAGGCCAGGCGCCAGGGCCCTCCGAGGTGCCCTGCGAGGCGGAGCGCGCCGTCGCTCTTGACCCAGATCCGCTCGGCTCCATCGCCGGAGGCCGGCTCGACCAGGACCAGCGAGTCGACCTCCGCCAGCCCGGGATGACGGGCGCGGACCTCGGCCGCGAACTGCCCCGCCAGCGGCGCGAAGCGGACCCGCCCCCTGCGGTCGCGCGCCAGCGTGAAGCGCACGGTCCGATCGCAGAAGCCGCAGTCGCCGTCGTACAGCAACACGGGGCCGCCGGGCCCGGGGCGGGTCTGTCTCATGGTGCAGTCGAGTACCCGCCGGCGCGCCGGGGATCCCGGCGGATCAGTCCGGGACCGGGATGCGGAACAGGCGCGCGGCCGTCCGCCAGCGCACGCACTCGAGCGCCTCGTCGGAGAGCTCCAGGGTATCGAGGAACTTCACGTAGGGCCCCATCCCCACGAGAGGCCAATCGCTTCCGTACATGAGCTGTTTCCCGGGATCGCCCATGTACAGGATCATGTCCTTCACCCGCTGCACCAGGTAGCGCTCGAACTCGTAGGTGAAGTCGCCCAGGGTGAGGCCCGAGATATCGGCGTAGACGTTGTCGTTCTTGTAGAGCACCTCGGCCGTGTCCTGGAACCAGGGATTGCCCAGGTGGCAGATCACGAACTTGACGTCGGGGTAGTCGACGGCGACGTCGTCCACGAGCAGCGGGTGGGCCTGGCGCACCTTGGCGTCCCGCGCGTACGTGTCGCCACAGTGGATCATGACCGGCACGTCGTACTTGCCGGCCAGACGGAACACGGATTCGAGCGACGGGTCGTTGATGGCGTACTTGTCGTAGCCCGGGTAGAGCTTGATGCCCTTCACCGTCCCGGCCCGGATCCTCTCCTCCATGTGGAAGAGGTCGGTTCGCTGGTCGCTGCGCCACTGCAGCCCCTCCACCACCGTGGAGCGCGGGTCGGCGGCCAGCGCCTCCAGCACCTCTTCCACGCTGGGCCGGTCCACGTTGGTCTTGTAGGACGTCAGGACGACGGCGTGGTCGACGCCGTGCTCCTCCATCGTCTTGAAGAGGTGGACGACGTTCTCGTGCGTCGGGCGCCCGCTGCCCTCGGCGTAGTTGTTCAGATGGACGTGGCAATCGATGAGCATGGAAGGCCGCGGTGAGGGGTCGGGAGGGGACGTCCCAGACTAATCCAGACCCGCCGACCGGACCAGCCGCGGCTCCGCCGCTAGATTCGTTCAGTTTCCCCGAGCCTGTGAGACCGCATGACCATCCGAGCCTCCGGCCCCGACGCTCCCACCACGCCCGGGGAGGACCCGCCCGCCCGCGCCGAGCCGCCCACGGGCGGCCTCCGTCTCGAGGACTTCGAGCGCAAGATCCAGGTACGGCCGCTGACCCTCGACGACTTCGACGCGCTCATCGCGATGCAGAAGCGCTGCTTTCCCGGCATGCAGAACTGGGGTCGGGAATCGATCGCCAGCCAGCTCCGCACCTTCCCGGAAGGCCAGCTCTGCATCGAGTATCAGGGCCGGCTGGTAGCCTCCGCATCGTCGCTGATCGTCGACTTCGACATGTACGAGGAGTGGCACGACTGGCGGCGGATCTCCGACGGCGGGCTGATCCGCAACCACGACCCGGAAGGCGACACGCTCTACGGCATCGAGATCATGGTGGATCCGGACTTCCGCGGCATGCGCCTGGCCCGCCGGCTCTACGACGCGCGCAAGGAGCTGGCCCGGCGGCTCAACCTGGCTCGCATCATCATCGGCGGACGGATCCCCGGCTACGGGGCCGTCGCGGATCGGATGAGCGCCCGGGAGTACGCGGACCAGGTCACCCGTCGTGGTCTCTATGATCCGGTGCTGACGACGCAGGTCGCCAACGGGTTCGTGATCAAGGCGCTGATCCCGGACTACTTCCCGTCGGACACGGACTCCCGTGGCTATGCCACGCATCTGGAGTGGACCAACCTCGACCATGTGCCCGAAAGCCAGACGCGTCTGCAACGCGTCTCCCTGGTGCGCATCGGCACCGTGCAGTACCAGATGCGCCACATCGACCACTGGGACGAGTTCTGCATGCAGGCGGAGTACTTCCTGGACACGGCCTCGGAGAACCAGTGCGATTTCCTGCTGTTCCCGGAGCTGTTCACCACCCAGCTGCTGTCCCTGGGCGCGGAGGGCCGCCCGGCCGACGCGGCCCGGCGGCTGGCTCTACGGACCCCGGAGTATCTCGAGTTCTTCTCGCGGATGGCCATCAAGTACAACATGAACGTGGTGGCCGGCTCCCAGTTCACCGTGGAGGACGAGCGTCTCTACAACGTCGCCTACCTCTTCCGCCGCAACGGCACCATCGAGAAGCAGTACAAGACCCACATCACCCCCTCCGAGCGCCGCTGGTGGGGCGTCGAGCCGGGACGTGGCTTCCACGTCTTCGACACGGACCGGGGTCGGGTCGCCATCCTCATCTGCTACGACGTCGAGTTCCCCGAGGCGGCCCGTATCGTGGCCAGTCAGGGCGCGCAGGTGATCTTCGTGCCCTTCAACACGGACGATCGAGCGGGCTACCTGCGGGTCCGCTACTGCGCCCAGGCGCGCGCGGTCGAGAACGACGTGTACGTGGTGTTGTCGGGCTGCACGGGCAACCTGCCGTTCGTGCCCAACGCGGACGTGCACTACGCCCAGAGTGGCATCTACACGCCGCTGGACTTCTCCTTCGCGCGGGATGGCATCGCGGGCGAATGCACGCCCAACATCGAGACGCTCGTGATCCACGACGTGGACCTGGAGGCGCTGCGCCGGCACCGCCATACCGGGACGGTCCAGCCCTGGAAGGACCGCCGCTCGGACCTGTACGGGGTGGTGTGGCAGGACCAGGAGACCGAGCGGCGGTTCTGAGGGGGCCTCCGGCCGGGGTGCCCCACCACGGGCGCCCGGGTGGGCACCCCGCAGGAGACCGGCCCGCCGCGGTGCTGACCCCGAGCGGGGAGCTCAGCCCCGCCGGCGCCAGATCAGATAGGCCGGAGCACCGATCAGGACGACGCCGATGCCGATGACGGCCTGCCGGGGCTGCTCCAGGAGGGTGTTCAGCACCAGCGCGGCGGCCGACAGGACGAACAGGGCCGGTGTGACCGGATACCCGGGGACGCGGAACGGCCGCGGCTCGTCCCGGCGCGTGCGGCGGAAGACGAAGATGCTCGCCGCGCCCAGCCCGTAGAAGATCCAGCCGACGAACACCACGTAGGTGAGCAGCTGTTCGAAGGTGCCGGTCGCGGCCAGGACCATCGCCCAGGCCGTGCTGGCCACGATGGCGAAGGCGGGGGTCCCGTAGCGCGGATGCACCTCCGCGAGCTTGCGGAAGAACACCCCGTCGCGCGCCATGGTGAAGTACACGCGCGGAACGGTGATCACCGTGGTGTGGGCCGCGCTGTACATCGAGACGATGATGACCAACGCGATGAGCTGACCCGCGCCGTTGCCCATCAGCGCCGCCACGGCCTCGCCCGCCACGCGGTCCGACGCGGCGACCCGCTCCGGCCCCAGGGCCGCCAGGTAGGCCACGTTGGCCACGAGGTAGAGGACGATCAGGAAGCCCGTGCCGAGCGCGATCGCCCGCGGGAACGACCGCTGGGGGTCCACCGCCTCTCCGGCGGAGAACGTGACGTACTGCCACCCTTCATACGCCCACAGGACGGAGATCATGGCCACGCCCAAGGCCGCCACGGTCGAGCCCGATCCCGCTCCGGCGCCTGCGAGCGGCGCGAACGCGCCGCCCAGGTCCCCGAGCGCGATCAACGCGACGCTCATGAGGATGATGGCGCCCGCCTTGATGAAGGTGGCCACGTTCTGGACGTCGGTGCTTTCCCGCGTCCCCCGCACGTTGATGACGGCCATGATGCCCAGGAGCACGATGCCGATCACCCGCCGTTGCAGCGGGCCGAGCGGCGCGAACTGGGCCATGTAGTTGGATGCGGCCACGGCGAGCGTGGCGATGGTGCCGGAGCCGATCACGAAGAACAGCGTCCATCCATAGATGAACGCCGGGAACGGGCCGAACGCGTCCCGGATGTAGGCGTAGAGCCCACCGGAGCCCCGGTCCATGGCCCCCAGCTCGCCGTAGGTCAGCGCGCCGAACAGCGACAGCACCCCGCCGACCAGCCACACGCCCATCGCGGCGGAGACGGACCCCGACTGGGCCAGCACCACGCTCGGGACCAGGAAGATCCCGGACCCGATCACGTTGCCCACGACGAGCAGCGTGAGGTCCCGGGTCCCGAGTGAGCGCTCCAGCTGCGTGGCCATGCCGTCCTCCCGTTATGCGGCGATCTTCGGTACGGTCTCGAGGCGCGCGGCCCCTTTCGCCTCCGAGCGGGCCACGAAGACCGCTGCGGAGAGGTCGCCCGCAACGTTCACCGTGGTCCGGCACATGTCCAGGATGCGGTCGACGCCGAGGATGATGGCGATGCCTTCGGCCGGGACGCCGACGGTGGCCAGCACCATCATGATCAGGGGCAGCGAGCCACCCGGGACGCCGGCCGCACCCACCGCCGTGATGACCGACAGCAGAACCACGACGATCTGCTGCCCCAGGGTCAGGTCCACGCCGAACACCTGCGCCAGGAAGAGCACGGTCACGCCCTCGTAGAGGGACGTCCCGTTCATGTTCATGGTGGCGCCGAGCGGCAGCACGAAGCCCGCCACCGTGGGCGGCACGCCCATCTCCTGCTCGGCCGTGGCGATGTTGGTGGGCAGCGTGGCGTTGCTGGAGCTGGTGGAGAAGGCGGTGATGACCGAGGCGCGGGCCTTCTTCCAGAAGACGAGCGGACTCATGCCGCCGAGGAAACGCACGAGCAGGGAGATGGAGACGGCGGCGTGCAGGAAGAGGCCGCCCACGACCACCACGACGTACATGCTGAGCTGCTGGAGCAACTGCCACCCGAAGCGCGAGGTCACGACGAAGATCAGCCCGAAGACACCGTAGGGCGCGAGCTTCATGGCGATGTCGATGATGCGGATGACGACCTCGCCGAGCGCGTCGATGACCTTGATCATCGGCTCGGCCTTCTCCTTGGGGATCAGCATCAGGGCGATGCCGAACATCAGGGAGAAGAAGATCACGCCGAGCATCTCCATGTTGGCGGCGGCCTGGATGGGATTGCGCGGCACCATGTTCACGAAGGTCTGGATCCCGAACCCCGTGGGCCCGCCGGCCTGCATCCCCTCCGCCTGGCTCCGGTAGCTCGCGAAGAGCTGGTCGCGGGTGGCCTCGTCGATCCCTCCGCCCGGCTGCAGCACGTTGACCAGCGTGAGCCCGATCACCACGGCGATGGCCGTGGAGGTGAGGAAGTACAGCAGCGTCTTCCCTCCGAGCCGCCCCACCTTCCCCACGTCTCCGATGCCGGCCACGCCCAGCGCGATGGACGCGAACACCAGCGGGATGACCGTCATGAGCAGCATGCGCAGGAACACCTGACCCACCGGATTCGCGACATTGTCTGCGATCCAGCGCACCCACTCCGCCCCGGGCGCGAAGGCGTTGGCTGCACCACCCGCCACCGCTCCAGCCACCAGCCCGATCACGATCTTCGTGTGCAGCTTCATCCGGCCTCTCCCGGCATGCGGACATACGAAACGCCGGTCCGGCCACCCGCAGGGCGGGCGCCGGAGCCGGCGGCCGGAAAGAGTCGCGGCCGGGGGCCGGGTCCACAAGGGTCGAAGCCGGAGGGCCTCGGGGATGGCTCCCAGCCGCGGAGCGGGACCCCCACGCGGCGGGGAGTCCCGACCCGGACGGCGCCGGCGGGCGAGTCCCTGCACCGCCCACCGGCGGGTTCCAGCCCACTTCGACACGGTGTCCGGAATCGGGACCGGCAACCCGCAGCACCGGCGCTCCATCGAACGAGAACATCCCTTCGACCTGCGCGGGCGAAACCCGCCGGACCCGCAGCCGTAGGGACGTCACGTGGGCAGCGTCGCCCACCATCCGGATTCGGTCGAAACGGAACGGCGCCTGGCGCCACGACGCACTGGGATGAGGAGGAGGTGGAGGATGGGAACCAAGCTGTGGACTCGTGGAATCGGCGTGCTCGCGCTCGCGGTCGCGCTTCCGACTGGATCGTTGCAGGGACAGGACACGTCGCTCGCGCACGCGGCCCGCATCGAGGCCGAAGCGGAGTCGATGCTCGGGCATATGAAGGAGTGGAAGAGCGCGGCGGAGCTCCTGCGACAGGCCGCCGCGCTTCGACCTGAAGGAGATCCGGCAGCCGTCAAGAATCTCCTGCAGGCTGCGAAGCTGACCTACTACGGCGGGGACGAGGACGGGGCGCTGCGTGAGTTCGAGCGCATCGGCGAGCGGGCCCTGAACGAAGGGGACGTGTTGACGGCGGCCAACGTCTTCGCCGACGCCGCCTGGATCGCCTCGGACCGGAACCAGCCGGGCAAGGCCCTCGAGCTGGCGGCGCGGGTGGAGCGACTGGCGTTCTCCCCGCTTCTCAACGACGCGCAGCGCACACAACTGCGCGATCGCTTCCAAGGAAGCACGATCGGCAACTGACACGGAGAGGGGCCGTGGTCCGGCGGCCCCTGCATCCGGACCGCGCGGGCGCTCAGGCGCCCGCGCGGTCGCCTTCGGTCAGCCGGTTCCCGCACCGCTTGCAGAAGTGGGCGTCGGAGTCCGCCGGAGTGCCGCAGACGGGACACGGCGGCCGCTCCGTGGCACGCGAGGCATAGGCCAGCTCCACGGAGACGATGCCCGTGGGAACCGCCAGGATGGCGTACCCCATGATCATCAGGGCCGCCGCCAGGATCTGGCCCGCGGGTGTCTGGGGTGAGATGTCCCCGTACCCGACCGTGGTCAGCGTGACGATGGCCCAGTATACGGACGTCGGGATGCTCGTGAAGCCGTGGGCGGGGCCTTCGAGCAGATACATCACGGCCCCCACGATCACCACCATCGACAGCACCACGATCAGGAAGACGGTGATCTTGTAGCGGCTGGCCCGCAGCGCCCGGCCCAGGGTCCCCGCCTCGCCCACGTACTGCACCAGCTTGAGCACCCGGAAGACGCGGACGACGCGCAGGATCCGGATGACGATCAGGTACTGTCCACCCGGCAGCACGAGGGACAGGTAGGTGGGCAGGATCGACAGCAGGTCCACGATCCCGAGGAACGACAGCGCGTAGGTCGATGCGCGGTGCACCGACAGGAGCCGCAGGACGTACTCGATGGTGAAGAGGATCGTGAAGATCCACTCGGCGATCCGGAACACCCGGTGCCAGTCGCTGGCCACCCACTGCACGGTGTCCAGCATCACGACGGCCACGGAAACCAGGATGGCCACGATCAGGAGCACGTCGAACGCGCGACCCGCCCGGGTGTCGTGTTCGAAGATCACCTGGTAGGTCCGCTGCCTCCAGGCGGCCCCTCCTTCGGGTCTACGCGGGTTCTCCACGGTCCTTCTCCCTTCCCGACACCAGCTACTCGATCTCGATCGGCCGCGCCGCCGACACCCACAGGATGTCGCGCAGGTCCTCGTGTCGTCGGAAGAGCTCGCTCCCCTTCTCCCGGCGACGCGACTCGGTGAAGCCCAGGATCACCAGGTCGGCATCCGCCGAGTGGTTCCGCACGAGCCGGCTGAAGTCCACGCGATCGTCCGTCGCGATGACCTGGACGTTCTTGGGGCTGATCTGCAGCCGCCCCTCCTGGATCATCCGGGTCAGCTCCGTCGTGCGCTCGGGCGCCTGGTGCTCCGGGAAGGCCGCGTACACGCGGATCTCCCCCTTCTGCCATTCTGGGTGGCCCAGGAGGATGTACGCCAGCAACACCATCAGATTGGCGTTGCGGTAGTCGTGCCAGGTCAGCCACACGTGGATCGTGCGCCGATTGCCGAAGAAGTTCTCCCCGTGGCGCAGCACCAGCCGGTTCATGTGGGGCACCGCGGCGAGCGTCAGCCCACCCTGCAGCTCCTCCAGCACGCTCGTGGGATCGTGGATGGAGAACTCGAACAGGATGGTGTTGTTCTCGATACCGGACACCCCGGGGATCTGGAGACTCTGCGCCAGCGCCGAGGCCATCGAGGGACTGATGATGGTGTCGACGAAGATCTCGCCATAGCGCTCGCCGGCGAGCTCGAGCAGGCGGCCCTTCACCTGGGCGGCCTCCTCGAACGTACGACGATCCAACCGGCCCGGGATGTAGTGCAGATAGGTCCCGAAACCGAACCGGTAGCAGAGCCAGGTCAGCAGCCGCAGCGGTGAGCTACGGTCGAACGTTCGCGGCGTGATGGTGATGACGCTGGGCCGCCAGTCCTCCGCAGCCGCGCCGCTCTGCATGCGGATGTGGAGATAGCGGCTGGCCTGCGCCATCACGCCGCCGAAGATGGACCCCAGGTCGTCGCGGCCGGGGGCGGCCCGGCTGATGAGGCCGTACAGCGCGGCCATGAGCACGATGGCGACCACCGCGTAGAGCGGGTCCATCTGGAACATCAACAACACGCTGACGAGCGCACCGGCCAGGCTGAGGTACCACTTGGAGCGGAAGCTCGGGCGGTACGACGGACGGGCCGCGAAGTGCTCCAGGAAGGAAATCGCGCACAGGGCGCCGTATGTCACCATGAAGAACATGGAGATGACGCGTGCCACCAGGTCCACCGAGCCCAGCAGCGCCACGCCCAGCGCGACCACGGCCGTGACGACCGTCGCGCTGCGGGGCTCGTTCTCGCGGCCGACCCCGCGGGCCAGCAGGGCGTTGAGGCGCCGGACGGGCAGCAGGTCGTCCTGGGCGATCGCCTGCAGCGTGCGCGGCGCCACCAGGATGGAGCCTACCGCGGACGACAGGGTGGCGCAGGCGAGCCCGACGGGGATGATGGGCCCCCACAGCGCGATGTGCTGCATGGCCAGGTCCCCGACCAGCACGTCGGGTGCGGCGCTGCTCGCCATCTTCCAGACGACCGCCACGTAGATGGCCATCCCGGCGCCCGTGGCGCCCAGGATCCCGAGCGGAATGGACCGTCGGGGGTTGGCCAGGTCTCCGGACAGCCCGACGCCCGCCGTCATTCCGGTGAAGGCCGGAAAGCAGATGGCGAACACCAGGATGAACGGGTCCGGATCGTCGACATGCGCGAGCAACCCGCCCGGGTCCCCCAGGGTCGCCCCCTCGGCGGGACCGAGGAAGAAGAGCAGGAGCGACACGCCGAGGACGGCCGCCACCACGTAGAGGGCCTTCACGCCCAGGTCCGCACCCCGTAGCACCACCAGGACGGACAGCCCGATCGTGGCCGGGACAGACACCAGGCGGGGATCGAAGCCGAAGCCCAGGGAGGCCAACCACGGGATCAGGGGGCGGAAGGACTCGGCGAACGCGATGAGGTAGAAGCCGACCGACACCGCCTGCGACAGATAGAGCGAGATGCCGATGGCCCCGCCGATGGAAGGCCCGAACGAGCGGGAGACGATGAAGTACTCCCCGCCGCCCTCCACCCGACGGTTCGTGGCGATCTCGGCCAGGGCGAGCGCGGTCGGGACCGTGACGGCATGTCCCAGCAGGATCACGCCGAGCGCGCCCAGCAGGCCGAGGTTCCCGACGGCATAGCCGAACCGCAGGAACAGGATGGCCCCGAGGATCGTGCTGAGGCTCGCGAGGAACACGGGGCCGGTACCGAAGCCGTGCCCGCGCTCGGCGGGCGGAGGGACGGTGCCGGCGTCGGTCATCGGGGCCAAGATGCCGGAAGGGCCCCCTCAACGTCCAGGGTCGGCAACGCGCGATCTGCGCGCGCGCCGCAGGCGTGACGCGTCAGGCGCTGCGGGCCGCCGCCACGGGGTGCAGGTCGGCGGGAGGGCGGGCGAGGCGCTCCATGAACTGGTCGGGCGTCTCGGGACGACCGAGCGCGAAGCCCTGGATGGCGTCGCATCCCACCTCGCTCAGGATCCGCACCTGCTCCATGTCCTCGGCCCCTTCGGCCACGACGTTGAGGTCCATGGAATGGGCCAGCGCGACGACGGTCGCCACCAGCTCCCGGTCCTTGGGATCGGTCTGGACGTTGCGGATGAAGGAGCGGTCGATCTTCAGCGTCTTGATCGGAAGCTCGCGCAGGTGGCGCAGGGAGGAGTAGCCCGTCCCGAAGTCGTCCAGCGCCACGCGGATCCCCATCATCGCCAGGGAGTTCACCGTCCGCAGCCCCTGGGAGCCCGTCTGCATCAACTGCGACTCGGTCACCTCCAGCTGGAGGCGCTCCGGGGTGACGCCCGCTTCGTCCAGGATCTCCAGCACCCGCCGGTCCAGACCCACACGTTGGAGCTGGCGGGGCGACACGTTCACGGAGACCCGCAGGCCCTCGTGTCCGGCGTCCGACCAGCGCCGCGCCTCGGTCAGGGCCTTGGCCAGCACGTACTCGCCGAGCTCGTCGATCAGCTCCGACTCCTCGGCGATCGGGATGAAGCGGCCCGGCGGGACCGGCTGACCCCGCCGCGTCCAACGCGCCAGTGCCTCGCCTCCCACCACCCGTCCATCCTGCGCGCACACGATCGGCTGCAACGCGATATCCACCCGACCTTCGCGCAGGTCGGAGCGCAGCTCGTTCTCGAGGATCAGACGCTCGTAGCTGTCCGCGTCGATCTCGCTGCGGTAGAGGTCGAGCGTGTTCCGGCCCCGATCCTTGGCGCTGTAGAGCGCCGCGTCCGCCTTGCGCAGCAGCGTCTCCCGATCCTGTCCATCGGTGGGATACATCGCCACGCCGATGCTTGCGGTCACATGCAGCCGACGGCCTTCCAGCTCGAACTGCGGGCGCATGGACTCCAGCAGCCGCTCGGCGACCCGGCGGGCGTTGTCCGCCGAGCGGATGTTCTGGAGCAGGAAGACGAACTCGTCTCCGCCGAAGCGCGCGAGCACGTCGCCGCTGCGGCCGTGCTCCTGGAGACGCAGCGCGACCTCGCGCAACAGCTGATCCCCGGCGGAGTGCCCCAAGGTGTCGTTCACGTTCTTGAAGCGATCCAGATCGATGAACAACAGGGCGAAGACGGTCCCCGTCCGCCGGGCGCGCGTGAGGGCCACGCTGAGCCGGTCCTCGAAGAGCGCCCGGTTGGGCAGGCCGGTCAGCGCATCATGATAGGCGAAATGCCGGATCGTCTTCTCGGCCTGCTTGATCTCCGTGAGGTCGTGGAAGCTCCACACCCGTCCCAGGCCCTGGTGGGGTAGCCCGCTCTGGGCCCGGCTCGTCAGCTGCAGGAAGCGCCCGTCGCGCAGCTCGAGCACGGCCGTCACCAGCTCGCTCGAGTCGCGAACCGCCTGCCGCACCGCCATCTCCAACTCCTGGGCGCGCACCAGGCGCTGTCCCAGCACGCGGATGAGCTCGGTCCCGTCGCGCACGATCTCGTCGGCTCCCATGCGCCACAACGCCTCGAAGCGCCGGTTCCAGCGCACGACCGTACCGTCCCCGTCGATGACGAGAACGCCGTCCTCCGTCGAGTCGAGCGTCGCCTCCAGCAGCGCCACGAGCTCCCGCAGCTCCGAATTGGACTCGTTGAGCTCGGCGGAGCTCAGGTCCAGCGCACGCTCCAGCGTGGCCCGGTCCGCGTCGGACTGTTCGTAGGCCTTGGAAACGGCGTTCAGCAGGTCGGACAGCTCGGGGGTGATGCGCACATCCCCGAGGGCCCGCTTGAGCTGGCGGCGCAGGAGCGGATGCACTCAGACCTCGGCAAACGTGGTGATGGTCATGGTCTGGTTGTGCAGCTCGCACCCGCCGGGCTCCAACAGCGGCGAGATCTCACCGTACGAGTAGAAGCCGGTGAGCGCGGCCCGGGCCCCGAGGACGTCGCGCACCACCTCCACCTCCTCCTCGATGCGTTGGTCGAGCACCAGCTTGCGACCCACACAGGAGATCAGGATCGCCAGCTCCGCGGGGGTGCCGTCGAGCGTATCGAAGGCGTACCGGGCTGCTCCTTCCGCGCCGTCGATGAGACGCTCGAAGTTGGCCTTCATCAGGCGGGCCCACGACCCCTCGGGGATGTCTCCCGCGAAGGTCATGGTCTGCCGCTCTTCGTCCACCGCCAGGATCGTGCGCACGAGGGATCCCTCGCGACCCTCCGTGCGGATGCTCAGCGGGAACATCAGCGCGCTCGACGGCAGCTCCCTGGCGTGCTCCCCCAGGTACTTCTTGTAGAGCGCGAGCGCGCTGCGGCCGTCGAGCTCGTGGAGCACGTTGCCCTCCGCGCGCGTGACGAGGCGCTCCGGGCCGAAGGGATCCCAGCCGCTCAGGCACCCGTGGCCCACGCGCAGGCGATCACCGTAGAAGCCCACCACGACCACCGTTCCATCCCGGGCGTTCGTTCCGTCCACCACCACGGTGCGCTGGAAGTACGCGGCGTCGCCGGAGAGGCCGCCGGTCACCAGCGTCCCGGGAGGAAGCACGGCCCGGAGGCCCCGGGCCAGATCGCTGCCGTTCACCGAGATCCCTTCCGACAGCACCATCACCGACCGGATGCCTTCGGGGGGTAACGCGGTCGCGAGGCGGCGGCCCAATGCCTCTGCGTCGGGCGCCTCGCCGATCCGCGCGGACGCCGTGCGGACGTGCGAGGACTCGAACCGGACCGCCGAAGCGATGACGGTGCCGTCGGTCACGGCGACATCGAGGATCTCGCCGGCGGTGGAGCATCCCACCAGGGGCGTCCCCGGTTGGCGCGCCGCCAGCTCCTCCAGCACGGCCCCGGCCTCGAGCGGCTCACGGGCTCCGAACACGAGGACCAGGTCGGCTCCCTCCGGGCCGAGGTCGCCCGACCACCCCTGCGTTGGCGTCCACTGCGCCTGTTCGACCTTCACATCGCGCTCCTTCTCGGCTCACGACCGATCTGCCGTCCCCTCCGGGAGTATCGGCAGCCGATCCCGGAGACCGGAGCGCAAGGAGCGGACCCGGGCCGGACGGACGTCCGGTCCAGCGGAAGGCCCGTCCCACGAGGCGGGTCGGCCCTCGGTGCGGAACGATCTGCCGGGCCGACGGAGGAATCCTCCGCCCGCGGAGGATCAATCAGCCGGGCCGCTCGCGGGGTGGGCGGTGGGCGTCAGGGCACCCGCGGCAAGGAGTACCCACCGACCTCCAGCGCCACCGCCTCGTCGCCGCGCACGCGGAAGGTCACGCGCGTGGTCCCACGCCACCGCGTGGCCCAGACCGCTTCGAACGAGTCCCGCTCCCAGTGCTGGAGCGGACCTTCGAGACCTCCGTAGCGCACCGCGAGCCCTTCGCCCACGCTCCGCACCTCCACCCGCCCGTACAACGGGTCGGCGTAGGTGCCCGCGTAGGCGGACAGGGGAAGGCTGGGCACCGTCCCCTCGGCGCGCTCGGCCCGCGCCCGGGCGGCGGCCGCCTCGCCTTCGCGCTCCAACCCGTCATAGAGCGTCAGCAGCTCCGCACTCCAGTCGCGGGGCGGATCGGCATCGAACAGATCGAACACGCGGTACATGAGCGCATGTCGAAGCTCGGCGTGATCGCGGTTCGCGAGCACGTACACACCTACGCCCTCGTCGCGCAGGAGACCCGCGATGGCCACCATGCCGTCGATGCTCCCCGTGTGGAAGTCGACCTTGCGGCCCTCGTAGTCGGCCTGGAACCAACCGAGCCCGTAGGTCGTCCAGTGGGGCTTCGTCAGGCGCTGGGTCGGATAGAAGTCCTCCGGCTCCACCAGCGCATGCGGGGTGAAGAGCCACGCCACGGTTTCGGGGCGGAGCAGCGCCTGCCCGTGTGGCGTGCGACCGTCGGCGAGCAGGAAGCGCAGCCACCGCGACATGTCCTCCACGCTGGACCAGATGGAACCCGCCGCGGCCACGGGGTCGACGCTGGCGTTGTCGATCTGCTGCACGGAGCCGTCCATACGGAAGTGCGGGCGGGCGACGTTGGCTTCGCCCTCCACCGCCGCGAGCGTCGTCCGGGTATCGTCCATGCGGAGCGGGTCCAGGATGCGCCGCTGCACGAAGGTCGCCCAGGGCAGCCCGCTCGCCGCCTCGACCAGCTCGCCGGCCGCGGCGTACATCAGGTTCTGGTAGACGAACCCCGCACGCATCGAGTACGCCGGCTCGACCAGGCGCATCCGCTCCAGGATCTCGCGCGTCCCGACGTCCTGCTCGTACCAGAGGAAGTCGGTGTTCCCGAGCCCCGCATTGTGGGTCAGGAGGTCGATGACCCGGAGCTCGCGCGTCACCCACGGATCGCGCAGACGGAACCAGGGAAGGTGGTCGATCACCGGGTCCTGCCAGTCGACCCGTCCCTCCTCGACGAGCATCGCGATGGCGGCGGCCGTCATCGCCTTGGTGGTCGAGCCGATCGCGAAGCGTGTGTGGGCATCGACGGGATCCTCCGCGCCTACGACCAGCGTGCCATAGCCGCGCGCGAAGAGCAGCGAATCGCCCCGGACGACCGCGACCGCCAGGCCCGGCACCTCCCAGGCGCGCACGGCTTCGCGCACGTAGCGGTCGAACGCGTCCACCGGGAAGGCCTGGGCGTCCAGCGCGGACGGCCGCAGGAGGGGGAGGAGGACGAGCAGAAAGACGACGAGCGCGCGGATCTTCGACATGGGCTCTCCGGGGGAGTCGGACGCCGGCCACGCTGCGGAGCGGAGCGGTCGGGGTCAAGCCCATGCGCGAACGCGGTGGCCGGAGCACCCGGCCACCGCGTCGGCGGGCGAGGCGCGCGCGCCTCGGCCCGAGCGTCACACCCGGCCTACGAGGAGGGGAGGATGACCTTGTCGATGACGTGGATCACGCCGTTGCTGGCCATGATGTCGGTCGTGACGACGTTCGCCTCGTCGATCATGACCTTGCCACCGGAGACGGTGATGTCCGCCTCCTGACCGTTGACGGTGGTGGCCTCATCGAGCTTCACCACGTCCGCCGCGGTCACCTTCCCGGGCACCACGTGGTAGGTCAGGATGGCCGTCAGCTTCTCCTTGTCCGCGAGCAGCGCCTCGAGCGTGCCCGCCGGAAGCGCGGCGAACGCTTCGTCCGTCGGGGCGAAGACCGTGAACGGCCCTTCCCCCTTCAGCGTCTCCACCAGACCGGCGGCCTCCAGCGCGGTCGCCAGCGTCGTGAACGAGCCGGCCGCGACCGCCGTCTCGACGATGTCCCTGGACTGGGCGTCGACGGCGACGGCGTCGGCCCCGGCGAACGCGATCGCCAGTGTGAGCAACGAGATCGTCTTCTTCATGGATGGTTCTCCGTGGTGCCGGAGGAATGGACGGAAGAGCATCGGATGTTGAACAACTGTTGTACATGGATTGTACAATCTATGTCCAAGTCTTGTCAACGGGGTGTCCAGGTCTACATTGAGGCATCCTGCCCCCCGCCCCCGATGCCCATGAACCGCCATCCCATCCGCGTCGCCGCCCTCCGGGCCGGCCTCTCCCCGGCCGCGCTGCGGGCCTGGGAGCGACGGTACGCCGCCGTGGTTCCGGAGCGGACCGAAGCTGGACAGAGGATGTACACGGACGCCCAGGTGCGCCGCCTGGAGCTCCTCCGGCGCGCGACCGAGGCGGGGCGGGCGATCCACCAGATTGCCGGCCTGACGGACGAGGCCCTGGAGGTGCTGGTGGCCGGTGACGTCCTGCCGCCGATCCCGGGGGCCCAGGTCCAGGCGCCCACGCCTCCGCGGACGGCCCAGGAGACGGTCGAACGGGCCTTCGCGGCGGTGGAGGGCCTGGACGGTGCCCGGTTGGAGCGCGTGCTGCGCCGGGCCGCGCTGGCCCGGGGTCTACAGGGCGTCGCGGAGCAGGTCTTCCATCCGCTGAGCGTCCGCATCGGGGAGGCCTGGGCGGCGGGCACACTCGGCCCCGCACACGAGCACCTGGCCAGCGCCACGCTGCGCCGCATCCTCTCCTGGATGATCGACGCGGCGCAGCCGTCGGACGGGAGGGGGCCGACCATCGTCGTGGCCACCCCGACCGGCGAGCGCCACGAGATCGGCGCCATGATCGTCGGCGCCACCGCGGCGCAGGAGGGTTGGCAGGTCGTCTATCTCGGTCCCGATCTGCCGGCGCCCGACCTCGCCGACGCGGCTGTTCGCGTCGGCGCTCGCGTCGTCGCGGTCAGCCTCGTCCGCGCCGACGCGACGTCGATGCCCTATCTGCTCGCCCTGCGCGGCGCCCTGCCGGAGGGCACCGAGCTGGTGGTGGGAGGCGGAGCGGCGGGCGGGACCACCATGCTGCCGACGGGCACCACCCACGCCCCGGATCTCGACACCTTCCGGGCGCGGCTGGCGCAGTGGGCGCGGCGCCCCGACTGAGGCCGAGGGGCGAGCGCCGTCAGAGGAGCTCGCCGTCGACGAAGCACCAGCCCCAGGTCTCTCCCGGCTCCAGGGAACGCATGAGCGGGTGGCCGGTGGCTTCGTGGTGTGCCGTGGCGTGCTTGTGCTGCGAGGAGTCGCAACAGCCCACGTGACCGCAGGTCAGGCACATGCGCAGGTGGACCCAGCGTGCGCCGATCCGCTCACACGCCTCGCACCCGGCGCTGCGGCGCTCGACCGGCTCGATGGCGTCCAGGTGCGTGCAGCGCGCGTCCGCCCGAGGCTGGAAACGCTCCGAACGACCCGGGGCGGGTGCCTCTGTGCGCGTCGCGACGGCGCCCGCCCCGTCTGCGGCTCCGCGGAACCACTGCGCGGCCTCGAGGAGCGCACCCGCGCTCCCCTGGATCTCCAGCTCGTCGCCAGCGGCGATGCGCGGCTCCGCGTCGAGCGCGAGCGTCCGGCCCCCGCGTCGCACCGAGCGGACCTCGAAGGGCACCGCCTCCAGCTCGCGCAGCGTCCGGCCCACCACGGGCGTGTCGGGGCGGACCCGCACGGTCCGCAACTCGAAGCAGTCGGCGTCGAGGCGGCACGGCCCCATCCCGTCCCCCTGCGCCGAGGGATCGCGGAGGACGTGATAGTTGCCGTTGCGGACCGCCTCCTCGTGCGCCCGCATCTCTCCCGGCGCCACCTGGTACGTCTCGAGGATGTCGTGGAAGAGGCGCACGATGCTCTCCATCTCCTCCGCCACCACCCGGTCCGCGCCCGCGTGCGCCAGCCCGTCCGCCTCGGCCGTGAAGCGCGTCCGCACCAGGACCCGCATGGTCGGTCCCAGCTCGCGGGCCACCGCCAGGATCCGGTGCGCGGCGCCCGGATCGTCGTCGGGGACCACCATCATCTTCGCGCGCGGCACGCCGGCGAGCTCCAGCGTCCGCCGCCGGCTGGGATCTCCGCGCAGCACCGGCAGCCCATGCGCCTCCGCATCGTTGGCCGCGACGGGATCCAGCGTCACGATGAGGAACGGGATCCCGGACCCCTGCAGCACGCGCACCAGCCGGTGGCCCGCCGGACCGTACCCGGCCACGACCACGTGATGGGTGAGGTCGGGGCCGTGGCCGCCGCCCTCCGTCGCGGCGAGCCGCGCGCCTTCCCGGGCCCGGGCGCGGGCCCCCCACCGGGCGGCCAGCCGCCGCCCGGCCGAATTCAGGACGGGGGTGCCCAGCATCAGCAACACCGTCGCCGTGATGAATCCCTGGGAGCCATCCTCCCCGAGGCCGAAGGGTGACAGCCCGGCCGCGCGGCCGGTGCGCTCGAGGACGAACGAGAACTCGCCGACCTGGGCCAGCAGGAACCCGACGCTCGCGGCGAGCGCGGCGGGAAAGCGCAACGCCGCCACCGCCGCGGCAGTGGTTCCCACCTTCACCACCACGATCGCCGCCACGATGGCCAGCACCAGCGGCGCGTTCGCCAGCAGGAAGCGGAGGTCCAGCAACATGCCCACCGACACGAAGAACGTCGCGTTGAACAGCATCTGCAGCGGGAGGATCTCCGTCATCGCGTGCTCGCTGAAGTCGCTCTCGCTCACGATGAGGCCCGCGAGGAAGGCGCCGAGCGACAGGCTCACCCCCAACGCGCTGGCCAGCCAGGCCGTGCCGAAGCAGATGGCCACGACCGTGAGGAGGAACAGCTCGGGTGAGCACGTGCGCGCCACGCGCTCCAGGACCGGGGGCATGAGGCGCCGCGCCAGCAGGAGCGCCACCGCCACCATGACGCCGGCCTTGGCGAAGGCGCCGAGCACACCGCCCGCGCCGGCGGTCTGCCCGCCCAGGGCCGGGACAGCGAGCACCATGGCGATGATGGCGAGGTCCTGGAAGATCAGCAGACCGAGCGAGACCTGCCCGCGGTCGGTGTCGGTCTCGGCCGCGTCGGCCAGGAGCTTGAGCACGAGAACCGTCGAGGACAGCGAGACCAGCAGACCCGTGTAGACGGCGGCCCGGCCCGGCACGCCGAACGCGAGACAGGCGCCGGCGGTGACCAGCGTGGCCAGGGCCACCTGCAGGCCGCCGCCGCCGAAGATCAGGGTCTTGATGCGGGCCAGCTTGGCGAGGCTGAACTCGATCCCGACCGTGAAGAGCAGGAGCACCACACCGATCTCGGCGCCGGCATCGACGAGGGCCGGATCGCGGACCAGCCCGAGACCGTGGGGACCGATCACGACCCCCGTGACCAGGAAGCCCACGATGGGCACCAGGCCGAACCGCTGGAAGACGTAGGCGATGAGCGCGCCCGCCACGACGAGCACGGCGATCTCGCCGAAGAAGGCGGGGGCGGTGCCCGCTGCGAGCGCGAACAGCATGGTAGACCCCTCGGCGGACGGTCCGGTCAGGCGGGCGTGAGGGGGCGGCCGCTCCCGCCCAGGCTCAGGACCCACCCGACGGCCACGACGGTGAGCGCCCCGATCACGTTGTGCCACAGGAACGAGACCGACGGCGCCAGGAAGCTCACCAACCCCACCGCGGTCATTCCGGACAGCAGGCCCACGAACGCCCCCACGGCCCGCGCCCGCGGGATCATGGCGAGCAGGAAGACGCCGAGGATGGACCCGTAGAAGAAGGACCCGAACCGGTTCACCACCTCGATGAGCGAGCCCAACGTGGCCGCATACGTGGCCACGAAGCAGGCGAACGCACCCCAGAACGCCGTCGCGATCTTGGAGACGTTGAGGAAATGCTCGTCACTGCCTTCGGGTTTCACCCAGCGGCGGTAGAAGTCGATGACCGACGCCGTGGACAACGAGTTGAGCTCGGCGGCCACGGAGGACATGGCCGCCGCCATCACGCCGGCGATGAAGAGGCCGGTGAGCCCGATCGGAAGCTCGTGCAGCACGAACGCGGGGATGATGTAGTTGACGTCGCGGGAGGACTCCCCGGTGACCTCCTCCGCCAGCGCGAGCGCCTCCGCACGGACCACGCCCACTTCGGCCTCATGGGCCAGGAAGGCCTGCATGGCGGAGGACTCCGTGGTGCCGTCCCCGGCGGAGCGCGCGTCCGCCACCTGCCGGGCCGCCGCCTCCCGCTCCGTGAATGCGGTCTCGAAGCGCGCCTCGAGCGTGGCGTACTCCGCCCCGGCCTCCGCGCGCACGGCCTCCTCGTGTGCCGGATTGAACAGCAGGGGCGGCGTCGTGAAGAGATAGAAGAGGAAGACGCCGACGCCCACCAACAACACCAGGGCCTGCAGCGGGATCTTCCAGTACGCGCTCATCAGCAGCGAGGAGCGCGCTTCGTCCACGGAGCGGGCCGTCAGGTAGCGCTGCACCTGGCTCTGATCGGTGCCGAAGTACGACAGCATGAGGAACGTGCCGCCGAGCACACCGGACCAGAACGTGTACGTCTCGTTGACGTCGAACGTGAAGTCGAAGGTCTGCAGACGTCCCGTGGCTCCGGCGATGCGCAGGGCGTCGTCGGGGCTCACGGGCATGTTGAGCACCAGGACGACGATCACGGACACCAGCGCCACGACGATCAGGACCATCTGCTTGACGTCCGCCCAGGTCACGGCCTGCACGCCGCCCAGCACGGTGTAGATCACGGTGGGTACGCCGATCACCAGCACCGACCAGGACAGGCTCCAGCCGAACACCGCCGAGAAGACCACGGCCGGCGCCGCGATGATGGTCCCGCAGGAGAGGCCGCGCGAGATCAGGAAGAGGAAGCTGGTCAACGAGCGCGTCTTCGCGTCGAAGCGGCGCTCCAGGTACTCGTACGCCGTGAAGACCTTGGAGCCGTGCAGGAACGGGACGAGGGTCACCCCCAGGATGACCATCGCCAGGGGCAGCCCGAAGTAGAACTGCACGAAGCGCAGACCGTCGGTGGCCCCCTGCCCCGTGGTGCCGATCATCGTCACTGCGGACAGCTGCGTGGCCATGACCGACAGACCCACGGCCCACCACGGTAGGCTGCGGTTCGCGAGGAAGTAGCCTTCGATCTCGCGTGTGCCCTTGGCGCGGCGGATGCCGTCCCACATGACGTAGCCGACGTAGCCGACCACGATCACCCAATTCAGAGGATGCATGGATCAGCTCCCGTAGGCGGTCTGGAGCAGCCAGAGCAGCGCCAGCGTCACCACCTGGACCGCGAGCACGCGCACCAGCGTCCGCCGGAAGCGCGCCCGGGCCGCGCCGGGGGCCGGAGCTGTGGAGTCGGGGGTGGCCATGGGCGCCGGTGTACGGGAGACGAGGAAGGGCCCGCCGAGCTTGGGCAGCCCGGCGAGCCCACGCAAGCGGCTCGGCGGAACGGTGCGCGGGGGCCTCCCCGCGACAGGTCAGTCGCTCAGGTCGGCGTCGTCGGGAGCGGCGCTCACCGTCACGTGCCCTGGCGTGCCCGGCCGCGGGCGATGGATCTGCAGCGGCTTGACCGTGCTCCGCACCGCGGCCCGGGTCCCGCCGATCGCCAGCTGGGTGAACAGGAACGTGAACTTGTCGTCGTACGCCTTGCCCAACGCGTCCAGCACGTCCGCCGGCAGGTCCCAGATGTCCGCCTTGAAGGGGCCGAGCGCCTTCTTGCGGCTCTTGTAGAGGAACTGCTCGTCGGAGTCCTTGGCGCCCCGCTCCGAGGCCAGGTTGTCGCGTACCCAGCCGTAGATGCGCTCCCGCAGGTCCGCCGGGAGGTGGTCGTAGAGCATGTTCTGGAAGTTCGTCGCCAGGTGGATCTCGGCGGTCTCGGTGCGCGGGAAGTTGTGGAAGGCGTCGTCCGGGAGCGTGGAGGCCCCATGCTGCACCGCGCCCGACAGGCCGTACTCGTCGCGCGCCACGCGCGAGAGCTCCTCAAGGGTGTTCAGGTCCAGCTTCACGTCCGCGATGGAGCCGTCCGCGAGCACCACACCCCCGTGGGTCGTCCCCGACTGCACGGAGATCTTCGACAGCCCCGCCGCCCCCGGAAGCTGGTCGGCCAGCACGCGGTTGTAGCCGTCCATGAAGGCGCGCAGCTCCGGAACCGTGCTGTTCTGGCTGCCGACCTCGCCGATCTCCCCACCGATCGAGACGGTCACGCCGTCGGGCTCGAGCTCGCGGATCGTGCGGGTCAGCTCCGCACAGATCTCGTAGTTGAGGCGTTGCTGGTCGTCCAACGTCGACTGGTCCAGGTCCACCAGCGTGGAGGTGTCCACGTCGATGTTGTAGAAGCCGGCATCGAGGGCCTCGTGGATCAGCTGCTTGACGGCGTCCACCTCGGCGGTGGCGTCCTGCGCGTACTTCTTGGCGTTGACCTGGAAGTGATCACCCTGGATGAAGACCGGTCCCCGGAACCCCTCGCGCAGCGCGGCAGCGAGCAGCACGCTGACGTACTCCTGAGGTCTCTGCGCCGTGTAGGCGATCTCGGAGCGGGCGATCTCCAGGATGAAGGCGCCCGCCTCCATGCGCTTGGCCGTGCGGAAGATGGAACGGGCGGTCTCGTAGGTGGCGCCGCGCACGTTGATGGCCGGCACGGTGAAGCCGCCCACCTCGCCCCGGCCCCGGGCCAGGTAGAGGTCGTGGATGGAGGCGGGCCGCACGCCCACGGCCTGGCCCAGCTCCCAGAGCAGCCAGCGCGCGTCCGCCCGCTCCCCCTCCTCACCGAAGACCGCATCCCGGACCAGGGCGTCCATGGCTGGCCCCGCCAGCGCGGCGGCGTCGTGGACGGTGACGGTGCTCTCGTCTACGGTGACGGCGTCGTCGAAGTAGCTCTTCATGGTCTCGGCGGAGTCGGAAGGCGGGGCGCGAACGGGCGCGGGGGGCCTGGCAATTGTGTCGGATCGGCACCGGCCCGCACAAGTCCGCGCCGGGCTTGCTCCTGCGCCTTGACAGAGCCCCACGGCCACGGCGTACCCTCGTCTCCGGACTGCCCGATCCACCCGGTTCCCGAGGACCCGATGACCGCTGCGCCCCGCCCCCCGGAGCAGGCCCGACCGATGGTGGGGCCGGCATCTCCCACCGATCGGTCCGCGGTGGAGGCGCTGCTGAAGGCAGCCGCGCTCCCCCTGGACGGGCTGGACGACGCCTGGGCCAGGCTGCTGGTGGCTCGTGACGACCAGGGGGCCGTCGTCGGCGCCGCGGGACTCGAACGCCACGACGACGTGGGGCTGCTCCGCTCGGTGGTGGTGGCGCCCCGCTGGCGCGGCCGGGGCGTCGCAGGGGCGCTGTGCGCGCAGGTCATCGCCCGGGCGCGGGGGGAGGGGATCGGCGCCATCCATCTGCTGACCACCACCGCCGAGGCCTGGTTCGCCGCTCGCGGCTTCCGTGCCCTGCCGCGCTCCGACCTGCCTGCGGCGCTGGCGGGTTCGGCCGAGCTCACCGGGGCCTGTCCGGCGTCCGCGGTCGCGATGGTGCTGGAGTCGGGGACACCGTGAGCCTCCTGGAGCGTCCCCTCGCCGACATCGCCCGGGCCGTGGAGACCGGTGCCGTGCGCCCTACCGCCCTGGTGGAGGAGGCGATCGAGCGCCACCTCGACCGGGACGCCCGCTTCGGCGCCTACCGCACGTTCGACCCCGAGCACGCCCGTGCCCAGGCTCGCGCGGTGGAGGCCCGCCGGACCCGCGGACAGCCGGGGTTCTTCGACGGCATGCCGGTGTCCGCCAAGGACCTCTACGGGGTGGACGGCCTGCCCACCTTCGCGGGGACCGCCCGCCGGCTCCCGGTCGAATGGGAGCGCGAGGGCTTCCTGATCTCCACGCTGCGGGCGCACGGGGCGGTGGTCATCGGCAAGACGCACACGGTGGAGCTGGCGTTCGGGGGAGCGGGGCTGAACCCGGTGGCCGGCACACCGGCCAATCCGTGGGACGCCGACGTTCACCGGCTGCCGGGTGGATCCTCCTCGGGCGCGGGCGTGAGCCTGGCGGAGGGCTCGGCCGTGATCGCCCTGGGCACCGATACCGGGGGCTCCATCCGCATTCCGGCTGCGCTCACGGGCGTGGTCGGCCAGAAGCTCACCCAGGGCCGCTGGTCCACGGACGGGGTGGTTCCCCTCTCGGCCACGCTCGACACGGTGGGCGCGCTCACCCGCTCGGTCGCGGACCAGATCCACCTGTTCGGCGCCGTCGATCCGGAGTGCGAGGGCCCGCTCGCGCTCGAGCGGGCCCTCGCCGGCACCTCGGTGCGGGGGCTCCGGATCGGTGTGCCGTCCTCCACGGTCTGGGAGGAGGCGGAGGCGGGGGTGGTGGCGGTGGTGCGGGGTGCGCTTCGCGAGCTCGAGGCGGCGGGCGCCCGACTGGTCGACCTCGACGGCGCGCCGTTCGACGACGCGAGCCGCGCCTACCTCGAATCGGGGCTGGTCGCCGCCGAGTGTGCAGCGTTCCTGGACGATCGGCTCGCGGACTGGTGGCCCCTGCTCCATCCGATCGTGGGCGCGCGCGTGGCGCCCGGCCGTGACGTGACGGCGGAGGCGATCGAGCGGATCCGGACGGCGCGCGTGGCTGCGGCCCAGCGCGCCCGGGTGTGGATGGCGGAGGTGGACGCGGTGGCCGTCCCGTCGGTCCCGTTCACCGCACCCCCCGTGGACCGCGTGCAGACGCTCGACGCGTACGTGCCCGTCAACCGCGCCTCGCTCCGGGCCACGACGCCCGCCAGCTGGCTGGGTCTGTGTGCCGTCTCCCAGCCGGCGGGCCTGGATGCGCAGGGGTTGCCGGTGGGGCTCCAGTGGATCGCCGCCGGCGGCGACGACGTGCGGCTGCTGGGTCTCGCACACGCGGCGGAGGGGGTGTTGGGGACGCCCCGGGAACGCCTGGGCGAACCCCCGCGGGGACAGTCGAGGGCCGCCGACAGGGGCGTGTGAACCGATCGGACGGCCGCCCAAAGGGCCGCGTGAACCGATCGGACGTCCGTTCGATTCACGCTCCTTCCTTGTATTGTCGGTAGATCCGGGTCAGATTGCCTACGACCCAGGCGGTTGCCACTCCTTGCGGAAACCTCCTGAGCGCCAAGGGCTCCCGGCCAGAACGCCTCGGACCGGTCCCGTGCAGCAGTTGCGTTCAGATCCGGTCCGTCGTGGCTCCGCCTCTCCACGTCCCTTGCGGAACAAAGAGGAGACGCCATGAACGCCACCGGCGTCCGAACGCTGTTCGGGGCTCTGGCCCTGGCAGCCACGGTCGGTCTGGGTGCTGCGTCGCTGGACGCGCAACAGGCCACTGGCAACATCCGAGGGCAGATCACCGACGCGGTGACCATGCGCCCGCTGCCCGGAGCCCAGGTCCTCGTGGTCGGTACCGGCCGCGGCGGGCTGGCCAACAGCAGCGGCCAGTATCTCATCCTGAACGTCCCCACCGGCTCGCAGGTCGTGCGGGTCGAGCTCATCGGGTACGGCGTCGTCGAGCAGCAGGTGACGGTCGCGGCGGGCCAGACGGCCTCCGTCGACTTCTCCATGGGCCAGCAGGCGCTGGAGCTCGACGAGATCGTGGTCACCGGCACGGCCGGCCAGACCCAGCGCCGATCCATCGGCAACTCCATCCAGAAGTTCGAGGCCGCCGAGGTCACCGAGGCGGTACCGGTCGTCAGCGTGCAGGAGCTCCTGCAGGCGCGCACACCGGGACTGAGCCTGGTGTCCAACGGGGGTGGCGCCGGAGACGGGTCGCAGATCCGCCTGCGCGGATCCGGCTCGCTGGCCGGTCGCTTCGAGCCCGTCATCTACGTGGATGGCGTGCGCATCGAGAGCGGCAACCAGGACGGGCAGTGCGGCTCCGTGGTGCACTGCACCAACGCGCTCGACTTCCTGAACCCGAACGACATCGCCTCCATCGAGGTGATCAAGGGCCCCGCGGCGGCCACGTTGTACGGCGCCGAAGCCGCGTCGGGCGTGATCCAGATCATCACCAAGAAGGGGCGCCCGGGCACCGGCATCCAGTGGACCGCCAGCATGGATCTGGGCACGTCGGACTGGACGCTGGAGCGGCCCATCACCTACTGGCAGTGCACCCAGTCCAACGTGAACGACGCGGTCCGGTTCCCGGGCTGCCAGGGTGTGTCTCCCGGGACGGTCCTGCAGGACGATCCCATGACCCGGCATCCGAACGCGGTGCGGGGCAACGAAGGGTCGAGCGATCCCAACGGCCCCGGCCAGTACGCCTTCAACCTGTCGGCGCGCGGCGGTGGGGAGCTGTTCAACTACTTCATCTCCGCCGAGAAGGGCGACGAGCAGGGCGTCTTCCTGAACAACTTCGCCCGGCGCACCGGCGGCCGCGCCAACTTCGGCTTCACGCCGACCGAGAAGCTGAACTTCAACGTCAACGTCGGCTACGTTCGGCAGCACATCAAGCAGCCGCTGTCGAACAACTCGTCCAACTCGGTGTTGCGCAACGCGTATCGCGGCCGCGCCGGCGCCACCAGTGATCCTTGGGAGCAGGGCTTCCGCGGATTCGGGCCCGAATTGGCCAACGACTACGATCTGCAGACCCGCGGCGAGCGCTTCACGCTGGGCGCCACCATCAACTACGAGCCCACCTCCTGGTTCTCGAACCGGCTCGTGGTGGGCATGGACCGGAACGACCGTGAGGTCACCGAGTTCTTCCCGATCGACAACACCGGGTTGGCCCCCTGGGGCGCCACGGCCGCGACCGGCACCATCGACATCTTCCTGCCGGACGTGCACACCTGGACCGTCGACTACTCCGGGACCGTCAACACCGACCTGAGCGAGAACTACAGCTCCGCCTTCAGCGCGGGGATGCAGCTCAACGCGCGGAAGTTCGAGTCCTACACCACGGTCGGTGAGGGCCTGGTCGCGAGCCAGATCAACCTGGTGGGTTCGGCGGCCAACACCCGCGCGCAGCAGGACCTGGAGCAGCAGACGTCGCTCGGGTTCTATGTGCAGGAGCAGGTCGGGTTCAAGAACCGGCTGTTCGCCACCGCCGCCGTGCGCGTGGACGACAACTCCGCGTTCGGGAAGGACTTCTCGCTGGTGGTCTATCCCAAGGCCCAGCTGTCCTACGTCATCTCCGACGAGGACTTCTTCGAGGTCGACTGGATCGATCAGCTCAAGCTGCGCGGAGCCTGGGGTCAGGCGGGCAGCCCGCCTGCGCCGTTCACGGCAGACCGTACGTTCGACGCCGGCGTGACCACGCTCGGTGACGCGGTCGTGAACCTCCTGCGGCCGTCCTCCTACGGCAATCCGGATCTGAAGGCCGAGACCGGCTCCGAGCTGGAGATGGGCTTCGAGGCCTCGTTCCTGGACGGCCGGATGGGCCTGGACTTCACGTACTACAACCAGAAGACGCGCGACGCCCTCATCGAGGTGCCCGATCCGCCGTCGTCCGGGTTCAGCGGCGTCCACCTGACCAACGTGGGTGAGATCGCCAACAGCGGGTTCGAAGTGCTTCTCACGGCCACGCCGCTCTACACGCGCAGCGTGCAGTGGGACGCCACGGTGGCGTACTCCAGCAACAGCAACGAGCTGGTCACCTTCGGCGACGCGCCGATCGATCAGATCGAGTTCGGGTCGTTCGCCACGGTGCAGCGCCACATCGAGGGCTATCCCCTGGGTGGCTTCTGGAGCACGGATGTGGTCCGTGACGCGTCGGGGCAGCCGGTGCTCGACGGAAGCGGCGACGTGACGGTCGCATCCGACAAGGAGTACGTCGGTCCGGCCCTGCCCACGCGCGAGATCGCGTTGACGAACACGTTCACGCTGTTCGACAACGTGCGGCTGTTCGCGAACCTGGACTACAAGGGCGGCCACTACCAGTGGTGCGCCATCTGTTCGGTCCGGAGCCGCATCGACCAGAACACGCTCCTGGTCAACGACCCCAACTCCGATCCGGTGGACGTCGCGGTCGCGAAGAGCCTCCAGACCAAGACCTGGATCCAGGAGGCGGACTTCATCAAGCTGCGGGAGATCTCGGCCAGCTACCAGCTGCCGGGCGACCTCGTGAGCCGGGTCGGCCTCGGGACGGCGGCGATCACGCTGTCCGCCCGGAATCTGTGGATGTGGACCAAGTACGAGTTCGACCAGGAGGGACTGGGCTCGCCCGACCCCGAGGTCAACTTCAACTCGCTCGCCGAGTTCAACCGCACCGACTACGCGTCGATCCCGATGCTGCGGACGTTCGCGCTCAGCGCGCGCGTCTCGTTCTGACGAGGAGACCATGAAGACCATGACAACCAAGGCACACCGGAGGGGCCTGACCGCGATCGCGATCGCGGGTGCAGCGCTCCTGGGATCGGCCTGCTCCGTGGACGAGCTGTTGGAGGTGAACAACCCCGCCGAGCTCAACGAGGAGCTGCTGCAGGATTCCACGCTGGTCAACGTGTTGCTCAACGGGGTGATCGGCGACTTCCAGGCCGCATACTCCGACCCGTTCATCTGGCGGGGCAGCATGTTCACCGACCAGCAGATCACCGGCATCAATTGGGAGCAGACGGCTCGTCTGAGTCAGCGCGTGGTGCGCTTCGACGAAGGGGATGCCGACCTGATGTTCTCCGATCTGAGCCGGGCCCGGGCGCAGGCCGACAGTGTGGCCGGCCGCTTCCGCACCCTGCTGGCCACGCCGTCGGCGGATGAGCGCATGGCCACGGCGTTGGCCTACGCGGGATATTCCTACATCCTGCTGGCCGATGCGATGTGCGAAGCCACGGTGAACGTCGGCTCGGAGATCTATGAGCCGCTGCAGCTCTATCAGTTCGCCGTGGACCGGCTGGACGAGGCGCTCAGCATCGCTCAGACCGCCGGGGACGACGAGATCGCGAACCTGGCGCGGGTGGGGCTGAGCAGGGCGCACCTGAACCTGGGCAACGATGCCGAGGTCCTGGCCATCGCGCAGCAGGTGCCCGAGGAGTTCCGGAGGTGGGTGGAGTACAGCGACACCGACCCCCGGACCTACAACATCCTCGAGGCCCGTGTGACGGGCGCCAACCACTCGTTGGGGATGCACCCGCACTTCCTGGCGGGGGGTCCCGACAACTTCGGCGAGCAGGATCTGGAGCCTTTCCTGACCGACCCGCGCGTGCAGCACCTGCCGGATTGGCGGCTGGGCCACAACCGGCTCACGCAGCTCTACACGCCCAAGCAGGGGCTCATGTTCTCCGAGTACAACGGAGAGACCTTCGCGAACGGCGGCACCCCGCCGGACTTCCTGCAGGGCACGGACATCACGTTCGCGTCCGGCCTGGAGGCTCGTCACAACTACTACGAAGCGCTGGGGCCGTCGCAGGAGACGCTGGACTTCGTGAACGAGAGGCGGGCCGTGGGCAACCAGGCGCCCGTCACCCTGTCCGGCGACGAGCTGATGATGGAGCTGCGCGACCAGCGTGGTCGGGACCTGTTCCTGAGCGGGCACCGTCTCGGTGACCTGCGGCGCTGGCTGCGGGAAGGGGACAACATGTTCCCCCAGGGTCAGCACCCCAATGAGCAGTGGGGCGACTACGGCACCGCGACCTGCTACCCCATGCCGCTCGAGGAGTACGAGGGGAACCCGAACGTCAACGTGCCGAGCTGACGCTCGAGGCGGGAGGGAGTTCCGGGGGTGCGGCCACACGGCCGCACCCCCGTTCTCGTAGGCAAGAGCACCGGCCCGGCTTCCGGCACGCCTCCTGCCACACCAGATTGCGGCCGCTTCGCGGTGGACCCCAACCGGAACGCAAGGACGATGGGCTGGATCCTGCTGGTCGTGGTGCTGCTGGTGGTCTTCCTCGTGGTCCAGGTGGTCCACCTCTCGGTGGTCCTGACCTGGGAGGACCAGCAGACGGTCGGGCTCGGGTACTATGGCCGGCCTCCGGGTGAGCGGGCGGCGTTCAAGGCCCGCCTGCGGACCCAGGCCCGGCTGCTCCGGCCCATCCTGCGCCTGATCGGCCGCTTCAACCGCTTCACCTTCGAGAAGGCCAGCTTCCAGCAGGACGGGCTGGCCGGCCCCCGCGGGACGTGCAATCCGGAGAGCTTCGCCGACGCCCGGCGCTACGTGCCCTCCGCCGAGGACGTCTTCGTGGTCACGCAGATGAAGTGCGGGACCACCTGGATGCAGCAGGTCGTCTACGAGACCGTGATGAGAGGCCACGGCGACCTGGTGGAGCGGGGCACCACGCTCTACGCGATCTCGCCCTGGATCGAGGCTCGCAAGAGCGTGGGTGTCCGGGAGGCCCCCCGGGTGGGGGATGAGCGTCCGTCCCGCATCATCAAGACCCATCTGCCGGCGACCGCGTGCCCCTGGAGCCCGGAGGCGAAGTACATCTACGTCGCCCGCCATCCCGTCTCCTGCTTCGCGAGCTGTGTCGACTTCATCGCCACCAACGCGGGTGCCCTGGCCCCGCCCCTGGACGTCTCCGAGGCCTGGTTCCGCTCTCCCGAGTGGATGTGGTGGGGCACCTGGACGGACCACGTGGCCGGGTGGTGGGATCAGGCCCAGCAGCACCCCAATGTGCTCTTCGTCCACTTCGAGGAGATGAAGGCCGATCCCGGTGCGATCGTCGACCGGGTGGCGGCCTTCCTGGGCCTCCGGCCACTCGACGCCGAGGAGCGCGCCGCCGTGGTGCGCAAGAGCGGCTTTGCATACATGCAGGAACATCAGGACACGTTCGAGATGCACCCGCCGCACATCCTCGCCGTCGATGCCCAACTGTTCGTGCGCGGCACGTCGGATCGGCACAAAGACGTGCCGCCGGATGTACGCTCCCGCCTGTCCGCGTGGTGTGCACAGGAGATGAGCACCCGCGCGTACCCGCTCCAGGAGACCTATCCGGACGTGTCCGGCTCGGGCTGAGCCCGACCGCGTCCGCCCCTCGACCGGAGGATCCCGCACCCGTCATGACCCTGTCCCGCCCACCCGCCGTCCCCCCCGCCCAGGAGCGCTGGGCCCTCTTCCTCGACGTGGACGGCACCCTGGTGGAGCTGGCGCCCCGGCCGGACGAGGTCGTCGTCCGCGACGGCCTGCTGCCCCTGCTGCGGGACCTGCGCGGCCGACTCGACGGCGCGCTGGCGCTCGTCAGCGGGCGGGGGATCGACGACCTGGACCGCATCGTCCGACCGCTACGCCTTCCCGCGGTGGGGTTGCACGGGCTCGAACGCCGACACGCGGATGGACATCGGGAGGACCCACCCCTCCCGGCGGGCTGGGAGGAGATCCGGGAACGCCTGCGGCGCTTCGCCACCGACGAGGACGGCGTGCTGCTCGAGGACAAGGGCGCCGCCCTCGCCCTGCACTACCGCCAGGCGCCGGACGCCGAAGCGCGGGCCCACGCCGAGATCGAGGCTGCACAAGCGGCGTTGGGCCCACCCGCGACGGTCCAGCCCGGCAAGATGGTCGCGGAGCTTCGGGCAGGCCCCGCCGACAAGGGCGATGGCATCCGCGCCCTGCTCGACACGGAGGGCTTCGCCGGACGCACTCCCGTCTTCCTCGGGGATGACCTGACCGATCAGGCCGGGTTCTCGGCCGTGAACGAACGGGACGGCCTCTCCATCCACGTGGGCTCCGGCGATCCCGGGGTGGCCCACCACCACCTGCCCGACGTGACGGCCGTGCACGCGTGGCTGCGTCACCTCTCCGAAGCGCTCGCCGCTCGCCGCTGAACCACAACCCGGTCCCCCGATGCCCAACCTGCAGCTCGCCGCCATCGGCAATTGTCAGATCGCGTCCCTGATCGACGACCGTGCGCGCATGGTCTGGACCTGCCTCCCGCGTCTGGACGGCGATCCCGTCTTCTGCTCGCTGCTGCAGGAGGAGGAGGACCCGGCCGCGGGCTTCTTCGACGTCGAGCTCAGCGGCGCCGTGTCGAGCACCCAGCGGTATCGTCTGAACACACCGATCCTCGAGACGGTCCTGACCGACGATCAGGGAGCACAGGTCGAGATCGTGGACTTCGCGCCCCGATTCCCGCTCTACGGCCGTACCTTCCGACCGGCAATGCTGATCCGACAGCTCCGTCCGCTCACGGGCCGTCCCCGCATCCGGCTGCGGTTGCGCCCGGTGGGACGGTACGGCGCCGTCCGACCGGACACCACGCAAGGCAGCAACCACATCCGCTTCCTGCTCCCCGAGCAGGTGCTGCGCGTCACCACGGACGGGTCCACCTCCGCGCTGCTGGAAGAGCGGGCCTTCGTGCTGGATCAGCCCGTGACGCTCGTGCTCGGTCCCGATGAGCCGGTGACGGAAGCCCCGGGAGACCTCGGGCGACGCTTCCTCGAACTCACC
Source organism: Gemmatimonadota bacterium (assembly GCA_041390125.1). Taxonomy (NCBI): domain Bacteria; kingdom Pseudomonadati; phylum Gemmatimonadota; species Gemmatimonadota bacterium. The sequence continues at coordinate 404,828 of JAWKQN010000002.1, forward strand.
ACCGAATACTGGCAACGGTGGACGCGGGGCCTGACCATCCCGCTGGAGTGGCAGGATGCGGTGATCCGTGCCGCCATCACCCTCAAGCTCTGCACGTTCGAGGACACGGGCGCCGTCGTGGCCGCCATGACCACCTCCATCCCGGAGGCGCCAGGCACCGTGCGTACGTGGGACTACCGGTACTGCTGGTTGCGGGATGCCTACTTCGTCGTGCAGGCCATGAACCGTCTCGGCGCCACGAAGACCATGGAGTCGTACCTCCGCTTCCTGATGGACCTCGCAGCCCGATCGGGGGATAACCACCTACAGCCGGTCTACGGCATCACGGGCTCCGCGCGACTCGAGGAGATCCACGTCGACACGCTCCCCGGGTACCGGGGGATGGGGCCCGTGCGTGTGGGGAATCAGGCGCATGAGCAGGTCCAGAACGACGTCTACGGCTCGGTCGTGTTGGCGTCGATGCAGTCGTTCTTCGATCAGCGCCTGGTGCATTCGGGAGGGATCGATGCATTTCGCGCGCTGGAGCCGTTGGGCGAGCAGGCCCTGCTGCGCTACGACCAACCGGACGCGGGACCCTGGGAGTACCGGGGCCGTGCGCGGGTGCACACGTTCTCCGCGGTCATGTGCTGGGCCGCGTGTGACCGCCTGGCGCGGATCGCCCGCGTCCTCGGGCTCGACGACCCCGCAGCGCGCTGGCGGAGCCACGCGGACCGGCTGCATGCCGAGATCGCGCGCGAAGCCTGGAACCCCGGGCTCGGCGCCTTCGCGGAGTCGTTCGGCGGCGACAGCCTCGACGCGAGCCTCCTGCTGCTCAGCGACCTGCGCTTCCTCTCCCCCGACGACCCCCGTTTCCGCGGCACCGTCCAGGCCATCGAGAAGGACCTTCGGCGCGGGGACTACCTCTTCCGCTACTCGGCGGACGACGACTTCGGCGCCCCGGAGACCGCCTTCACCGTCTGCACGTTCTGGTTCATCGGCGCCCTCGTGGCGACCGGCCGCCGGGACGAGGCCCGCGAGCTCTTCGAGCACCTGTTGGCCCGTCGCAACCGATTGGGCCTGCTGTCGGAGGACATCGACCCCATCACCCACGAGCTGTGGGGCAACTTCCCCCAGACCTACAGCATGGTGGGCATCATCAATTCGGCCATGTTGTTGAGTCGGCCCTGGGAGGACGCGATATGAGCCGGGTGGTGGTGGTCTCCAACCGCGTCCCCGATCCGAGAACCGGGGAGGTGGCGGGCGGACTCGCCGTCGGTGTCCACGCCGCGCTGGCCGGCACGGGCGGGCTGTGGTTCGGGTGGAGCGGAGACGAGGGCGCTGCGGACGAGAGCCCCGAGGTCCTCGTGCACGAGGGCATCCGCTACGTCACGCTCGATCTCTCCCAGGAGGAGATCGACGGGTACTACAACGGGTTCTGCAACAACGCGCTCTGGCCGCTGTTCCACTACCTGCTTGGCTTCCTGAAGTACGACCGGCGCGAGTTCGAGATCTACCTGCGGGTCAACGCCCGCTTCGCGCGCACCCTCCTGCCTCGCCTGCAGCCCGACGACATCATCTGGGTCCATGATTTCCATCTGATCCCGCTCGCCTCGGAGCTGCGACGACTGGGTGCACGCCAGCCCATCGGCTTCTTCCTGCACACGCCGTTCCCGGACTATGACGTCCTGCGTGCGCTTCCGACGCATCGCGAGATGCTGCGCGGGCTCTGCGCGTACGATGTGATCGGGTTCCAGACGGAGCCGGACCTGCACTCGTTCCGCAACTGCCTGGACGCGGCGGACCTCGGCACGATCGAGGAAGCGGACCGCCGCGAGCCCTCGCGGCTCCGCGCCTCTCCCTGCGCCGACGTCTATCCTATCGGGATCGACGTGGACGACTGCGCGACCCGTGCCGTCGAGTCGGTGACACCCCGACCCGAGAAGACGATGGCGTCCTTCGGTGGCCGCGCGCTCGTCCTGGGTGTGGACCGCCTCGACTACAGCAAGGGGCTACCCGAGCGCTTCCAGTCGTTCGAACGACTCCTGGAGCGGTACCCGGAGCACGTGGGCCAGTTGGTCCTCATGCAGATCGCCCCACCTACGCGACAGGGGGTCCGCGCCTACGCGGAGATCCGCGAGACGCTCGAGCAACTGGCCGGCAACATCAACGGGACGTACGCGCAGATGGACTGGGTGCCCATCCACTACCTGAATCAGGGCGTGGAGCGCGCCCGCCTGCTCGGCATCATGCGGAGCGCCAAGGTGGGACTGGTGACGCCCATCCGGGACGGCATGAACCTCGTCGCGAAGGAGTACGTAGCGGCCCAGGACCCGGAAGACCCGGGTGTGCTGGTGCTCTCCACGCTGGCCGGCGCCGCCTGCGAGCTCGACGGAGCCGTGCTCGTGAACCCGTACGACCTCGACGGCGTCGCGGACGCCCTGCACCAGGTGATCGAAATGCCCCAGGCGGAACGGCGGCGTCGCCATGAGGCCATGATGCAGGTGCTGCGCCGCAACGACGTGCACGCCTGGGCCAACCGCTTCCTGGAGGCGCTGCGCGGTCAGCACGTCGACGCCTGAGGGCACCGCGAGGCTGGCGTCCCGGCCATCCGCTCCGGATACTGCGACGTCCGCAGACCCGGAGGCCTCGTGAAGATCTGCTCGCTCGCCCTGACGGCGGTGGTGTTGTCCGCCGCGCCGCTCCGGGCGCAGTCACGCCCGCTGACCCCCACCGATGCGTTGCGGCTCACCCAGGTGGGCGAGCCGCTGATCTCGCCGGACGGTCGCCGGGTGGTCTGGTCGCAGCGTACGATCGACTGGGACACCAACCGCTGGCACACCTCCTGGTGGTCGGCGCCGGCCACGGGCGGGACTCCCCGGCGTTTCCTCGGGGATCCTGAGCCCTCGGACGTCCTCTTCGCACCCACCGGTGGATCCCTTTCCTTCCTGCGCGAGGTCGACGGTCGCGCGCAGGTGCACGCGCTACCTCTCGCCGGAGGCGAGGCACGGGTCCTGACCCGCCATCCGACCTCGATCGAATCCCACGAATGGTCGGGCGACGGCCGCTGGATCGTCTTCCTCGCGCCCGACAGCACCGCACCCGCGGTGGAGGCCGGAGACGACGCCTGGTTCGTGGACGAGGGGCCGAACTCGGATCTCGCCGGCGTCTGGAAGAACCTCTGGTTGCTCGACCCGCGCGACGGCTCCACGCGACGGCTGACACGTCTCGCCATGCACGTCTTCGAGTACGAGGTCTCGCCCACCGGGGATCGGGTGCTGCTGGTCGCGCGCGCATCGTCCAACCGCAACGACATCGACCAGAACGAGATCTGGTTGCTCCACGTGCAGGACGGGCGGCTGGAGCGGCTCACGGACAACGCCGCCGTCGAGGACCGGGTGCAGTGGACGCCGGACGGGCGCGGGGTCACCTGGGCAGCCGACGACTCCATCTCGTGGACGCACAAGGAGGACAAGCTCTTCGCGCTCGACCTGGCGGACCGGCAGGTGCGGCTGCTTTCGGAGGCCTTTCCCGGCCGGATCGCTCGCTACTGGTGGCATCCGGACGGGCAGCGCATCCGCTTCACGGCGCTCGTGCGTACGAACACGAACCTGTGGGAGCTCGACACCGCGACCGGGGGCGTGCGCGCGTTGACCGACGCGACGGGAGATCTGGACGTCACCGCCCTGTCCGCCGATCAGCGCATGATGGCCTACACGTTCGCCGATCACGCCACGGCACCGGACGTCCTCGCGTCGCCGCTCCCCCGCGTCGAGCCCGTCCGGATCACGGACCTCGATCCCTGGCTGGAGCGGGAGGTGGCCCGCGCCGACATGGAGATCGTCCGCTGGCCCAGCGCGGACGGGCTGGAGATCGAGGGGCTTCTGTTCACGCCCCGGGGATCGGTCGGCCCGCTGCCGCTCGTGCTGCAGATCCATGGGGGCCCGCCCGGATTCTGGGACGACACCTGGACGCCCCAGCCCCACATCTACGCCGGCCTGGGCTATGCGGTCTTCGCGCCGAATGTCCGCGGAAGCGCCGGATACGGCGACACGATCCGCGAAGCCAACACGTTCTACCGCGGGGACGGCATCGGCATGGGAGACTACGACGACCTGATGACCGGGTTGGACATGCTGGTGCGCCGAGGCGTCGTCGACCCCGAGCGCATCGGCGTACGAGGATGGAGCTACGGGGCCATCCTGGGCGCATACGCGTTGACGCGCACCGACCGTTTCCGTGCCGCCGCGCTCGGAGCGGGCGTGTACGATTGGCGGGCCGAGTTCGGGATGGGCTACCACTGGGACGTCACGCGCTGGTACATCGGCGGGACCCCCTGGAGCGACCCCGCCGCCTGGGACGACCAGTCCACGTTGCCACAGGCCGACCGGATCACCACGCCGCTGCTGCTCTTCCATGGTCTGGCCGACCACACCACGTCGGAGCCCCAGAGCATGATGCTCTATTCGTCGTTACGGGTGCTGGGCAACGCGCCCGTGCGCTACCTCCGCGTTCCGCGCGAGTCACATGGCTTCCGCGAGCCGCTGCACATCCGGAGACAGATGGTCGAGGAGATCCGGTGGATGGAGCGCTGGGTACGGGAGCGGGAGTGGAACCCGGAGCCGCTCGGGCGAGCTGGCGGCTGACCCTTGTCCCACGCGCGCCCGACGGACAGCTTGGCGGCGTTCCTCCCCCGACCCGGAGCCACCGTGCAGATCTCCGCTCGACAGCCTCGCAGGGCCTGTGTGCTCCTGCTGTGCGCCGTCGGGGCGTGCGCGCCCGACGCACCGCCGCCCGCGACGGACGGACCGGCGCAGCCCGACACCGCGAGCACCGCGACCGCACCCCCCGCTCCCGACATCGTGCTGGCGGATCTGAGCGGGAGCGGTACGGCCCTCACGCTCTCCAATGCCCGCAACGCGACCGACCGCCCCGGATACGACAACCAACCCGCCTTCACGCCCGACGGACGCTTCCTGCTCTACACACAGGGAGAGGCGAACGGGCGCACGGACGTGCTGCGCCTCGACCTGACGACGGGTGCACGCCAACCCGTGGCGTCCACGCCGGATCAGAGCGAGTACTCGGCCCTGGTGCCGCCGGACGGCCGGGGTGTGGTCGTGGTCCGCGTGGAGCCCGACTCCACACAGCGCTTGTGGCGGACGGCCGTCGCGGACGAGCAGGTGGTCTTCCCCGACATCGCTCCGGTCGGCTATCACGCCTGGGTGGACGAGCGCCACGTCGCGCTCTTCGTGCTGGGCGATCCCGTCACCCTGGTGCTCGCAGACCCGACGACCGGGAGCACCCGTGTCGTGGACCAGCGCATCGGACGCTCCCTGCAGAGGGTGCCCGGACAACGGACCGTGAGCTACACCGCGGTGCCCGACAGTGTCGCATGGATCCGCGGCGTCGACGTCGACACGGGAGAGACGCATCCGATCGTGCCCGCCCTCGAAGGCAGCGAGGACCACGCCTGGACTCCGGACGGCGTCCTGCTGATGGGACAGGGAAGCAGGCTGTACGCGCGGGATCCCGGCGACCCGCAGGGGTCGTGGGCGCAGATCGCGGACCTGTCCGCATTGGGGAGCCGCATCTCCCGGATCGCGGTCCACCCGCAGGGCACGCAGATCGCGGTGGTGCTGGAGCCGGCACCCGCGTCCTGAGGCAGGAACGGGTCCTGAGGGCAGGAACGGGTCCTGAGGGCAGGAACGGGTCCTGAGGGCAGGAACGGGTCCTGAGGGCAGGAACGAAGAAGCGGGGAGGGCCAGGCCCTCCCCGCCGGGTCACGCGGCGTCACGTGTGCCCGCCGCCCCCTCCTCCGCAGTTCCCACCCCCACCACCTCCTCCACCACCCCCTCCTCCACCGCCACCACCGCCACCACCGCCACCACCTCCGGCCTGGTCGACCCAGATGTCGAGCCAGGTGAAGCGACCGGACGGGTCGAGCACCGGAACGTACTCCAGCTCCGGATCGGCGGCTTCGCCGCAGGCGTCCAGCGAGACGTTGCGCGGGACGGACACCCCGCCGACGAGGGCGAAGTCGTCCAGGCTGAAGGTGATGCGCCACCAGCCGTAGCGATGCTCGTTGGCCGGGATGGGCACGTCACGCAGGAAGAAGTTGTAGCCGTAGATGACCTTCCCGGCCACGTTGACCTCCGCGCTGTAGTACCCCGGGCCGTCGTTGCCCAGGCCCTCGGCGATCGTCCCCTCGAAGGCCGTGAAGCGCGGTTCGAGGGTGGTGTTGTCCAGCTTCTCGATCTTCAAGCGCGGGCTGACCGAGTAGATGGTCGGCAGGAACCCACCCGTCGAGCCATCGGTTCCGTGCATCTCGGACGGTCCCGACCCCGAGAGCAGGGTCATGTTGAACCCTGTCGCCGGGGCTGCCGTCCACGCGCTGAGCGTGTGTTCGATCCGCACGATCGAGTGCGTGTTCCACGTGTGGTGGGTCAGGTTGTCTCCCCAATCCACCTCCGCGGACTGCCGACCCAGGGCGCTGCCGTCGAACCACTGCGCCCGCCAGGTGTTGGCGTTCTGCTGCTGGAAGTACTGGACCCCACCGACCTCCACGTCCGGCGTGTTCCCGGACCAGAAGAACGCGTCGTTGGAGGGCACGGGGATGCTTTCCATCAGCGTGGGTCGAACGCCCGGATCCTGGGCGACCGGCAACCCGGTGACGCCGTATCCCTCGGCGAAGATCACGGGCCAGGAGAGGTTGTTTCCGTAGCCCTCCTCGGGCTCGCCTCCCCCTCCGCCACCCGGCTTGGCCACGACGACCTTCACCACGGCGCTGAGGGCGCCGCTGGTCACCGTGATGTCCGCCTCGCCGGCGGAATGCGCGCGAACGACCCCGGAGCCATCCACCGATGCGACGGTGGGGTCGCTGCTCACGAAGGTGAACGTGCGACCCGGGACCGGATTCCCGCTGTGATCCTGCACCTCGGCGATCAGCGTGAGCTCGTCACCCGGATGGGCCGTCCAGGCCGTGGGCGTGACGGACAGCACGCCATCGTTCGCAGGAGGTGGCGCCGCCACGACGGTGATCTCCACAGATCCACTCACCCCACCGCTCGTCGCGATCGCGCGGAAGGTGCCCACGAACCCGGCCTTGAAGTCCACGGCCGAACCGACCGTGTCCATCGGGACTCCGATGTCGTGGTGCGACGTCGCCCACGTGATGGTACGGTCGGGCAGCGCCTTTCCGGACGCGTCGTAGGCCAGGGCGCTCACCCGCACCAGGGTGCCCTTCACGACGGTCGTCGCGGAGGCCGTGACCGTCACGGACGCGACGGGCACCGGCGCTGCCGGCGTCACGACCACCTGCGCCCACCCCCGCACGCCGTCGGCCACGACGCCGATGCGGGTCGAGCCGGGCGCAACCGCAGTGACCACGCCACGCTCGCTGACGACGGCCACAGCCGCGTTCTCGGTGAACCAGGTGACGTCCATCGTGTTGGGCTTGCCTGCGCCATCCTTCACGGCCGCCGCGATCGTGGCGACCTGTCCGGGAAGCAGCGTCAGGCTGTTCGGCGTCAGGCTCACGGCCCAGACCGAGGGGACAACCTCGAGTGCTACCTGGGCCTGCACGCCGTCCACGTCGATGGTCACCGTGGCGGTGCCGGGGCCCCTGGCGGTCACGACCCCGTCGGCGTCCACCGCCAGAACGTTCTCGTCCGAAGAGGTGAACGTCATCGGTCGCTCGAGCCCGCTTCCGGTCACGTCGTAGACCGAAACACCGATGGTGGTGGTCTCCCCGACCCGAAGCTGCGTCAGAGCGACATCGGGATCGATCCGGTCCACCCACGGCGCGATCTCCCGGACGGCATAGACGCCCGACCCGTCGACATCGCCTTCGACGTACGCCCCCATGGGGTCGCCGAGCCCGGGCACGGCCTCCCATCCTGCCCCGGTCCAACGGTGGAGCCGGAGGAAGACCGGACGGGCATCCGGGCCCAGCGCGTTCGGCTCATAGCGTAGCCGCACCCGGACCGGGTGGCCGAGCACGACGTCACCGAAGCGCACCGTATGCGCCGAGCCGGCCACGATGCCGTCGGTGCCGTACTCGGAGGCGAACGACCACTCGGCCGAGACGAACGTCCGTTCGGACAGCGCCGCGGCGGGTACGACCAGGCGGATCTGCTCGTCCATCGAGCTGAGCTGACCGCCTTCGGGGCCGATCTCACGCCCCCAGGGTGTGATCACGACCTTGCGGGTCGCCGTGCGCCGACCGCTGGTGGCCGTCAGGATGACGGTACCGGAGTGACGCGCGACCAGCTTTCCTTCCACGACCTCCGCACACAGGGCGTCGGACGTGGACCAACTCGCGTTCAGGGCTTCGATGCGCCCCGATGTGTAGACCGCCTGGGCCGCCACAGGTAGCGAGGTGCCCGCGGCCAGGGTGGCCACCGGCAGATCGATGCGGAAATCCGACACGTTCTCGACCAACGGCCCGGTGGAGTCGGAGCAGGCCCCGATCCCCCCGAGGACGACGAGAACGGCGAAGCGGCCCCAGCGCGAGAAGGCAGGTCTGGACGACATGGTGCCCTCCTCACCTCCAGGGTTCCGTCGGCCGGCCGAATGCGCGACCGACGCCAGGAAAAGGTGGCGGAGTGGCAGCTGCTCGTCTGTCGGAAGGAGGACTACGGGTCCCGCGCGGAAAGATCCGTCAGCGTGAGAACGTCACCACCACCGGCGTGTGATCCGACGGTTTCGACTCGAAGTGGAGCTTCTTGCGCGCCTCCCGGTCCACGCGCGTCTCCAGCACCTGGCCGGCCAGCGGCGGTGTGGCGAACACGTGGTCGATCCGCAGCCCGTCGTTCTTGGGGAACGCCAGGCGCTGGTAGTCCCACCACGTGAACCAGTTGTCTTGCGGACGCCGGGCAGCCACCACGTCCACCAGCCCCCATCCTTCGAAGCGCGCGAGTGCAGCGCGGGCGTCCGCGTGGCAGAGCACGCTCGCTCCCCAGCGTTCCGGAAACGCGACATCGAGGTCGGTCGGAGCCACGTTGAAGTCACCGACCAGGGCCAGTGGGGCCTCGAGGCTCGCGGTGGCCCGCAGGTGGTCCAGGAGGCGGTCCATCCACCGCAGCTTGGCCGCGTACCGCTCGGTGCCCACCATCTGGCCGTTCGGGAAGTACGCGCTGATCACCCGCACGCCGTCCACCAGGGCCGAGATGAGCCGCGCTTCCTCCTCGGGGCCGTCGCCGGGGAGGCCCCGCTCCACCGCCTCGGGCGCGGACCGCGCCAGGATGGCCACGCCGTTGTAGGCCTTCTGCCCGTGCACCACCGCGTGGTACCCCACCGCCTCGATCGCCTCGAAGGGGAAGGCGTCGTCGGGGATCTTGGTCTCCTGGAGGCAGAGCGCGTCCGGGCGCTCCCGCTCCAGCCAGTCGAGCACGCGATCGAGGCGGACCTTGATGGAGTTGATGTTCCAGGTGGCGATCTTGAACGACACGCAGGTCTCCTTCCAGCGGGCGGCGGAGGAACGTGGACCGTGGCATGGGCCGCGGAGCGGAAGGTACTGGAACAGCGTCGGGGGATCACCCGACGCCCTGGGGCTCGGCGACGCCCGGCGTACGCGGTCGCGCCCCGGGCGGATCTCCTTGACAGTCCAGGAGAGCGGCCTAGCTTCTCCTAATTCATCTAGGAGAGCCGATGACCGACCGCGCCGACCCCCTTCCCGGGACCCTGGATCTGTTGATCCTCAAGGCCATCTCCCTCGGGCACGTGCATGGCTACGGGGTCCTGCTCCGCATCGAGCAGATCTCCGGAGGCGCCCTGGAGATCAAGCAGGGAGCCCTCTACCCCGCCCTCTACCGGCTCGAACACCAGGGCCTGATCGAGAGCGAGTGGGGAACGTCCGAGAACAATCGGCGCGCCAAGTTCTACCGGCTGACCGGTGCAGGACGGAAGCGCTTCGGGGAGGAGAAGGCGAGCTGGAACCGCCTGGCCGACGCCATCGCGTTGGCGCTGACCGCCACGCCCCTGGAGACCTGAGCATGGATCCACGACCTGGCTCCTCGGGGATCCGCCGCCTCGTGGCGCGCGTGCGCTCGCTGTGGAGAGGACTGCGTCACCGCTCGGAGATGGAAGCAGAGATGCTCGAGGAGTTCCGCCATCACATCGAGCTCCGCACGGAGGCCCTGATCCGGGAGGGCCTGGATCCGCGCGCTGCGGCCCGGCGCGCCCATCTGGAGTTCGGGCACATCGAGACGCACCGCGACGACGCACGAACGGCGCGGGGTCTGGGCCTCTTCGACGGTGTCCGCTTCTCGTCGCTCGACCTGAAGGTGGCGCTACGCATGGTGCGCAAGCATCCCTGGCTCACCGTCGTCGCGGTCTTCGCGCTGGCCGTGGGGATCCCCGTGGGGCTCGCGCCGATGCACCTGTCGGGCGTGTTCGACGCACCGCTGCCGGAAGACCCGGGGCGCCGCGTCTGGGCGCTGCGCCTGTGGCAGCCCCTGACCAGCAGCGTCGCCACACCCCGGCTCGACGACTTCGAATACTGGTCGCGGGAGCTTTCGTCCTTCGCTCGGCTGGGCGCCTTCCAGAGCTCCACGTTCAACGTCGACGCCGACGATGGCCGCGCCCCGCCGGTCCGGGGGGCTCACGTCACCGCGTCCACGTTCGACATCCTCGGTCGGCCCGCCCTGCTGGGCCGCACCCTGCTTCCCTCGGATCAGGCGGCGGACGCTCCCGACGTCGTGGTCCTCGGGCATGGGCTGTGGACGGCACGCTTCGGTGCCGATCCCACGCTCGTGGGAAGGACGATCCGCATCGGCGGTGCGCCGCATACGGTGGTCGGGGTCATGCCGGCCGGCTTCCTGTTTCCGTGGGCCGACCAGATCTGGTTGCCGCTCCGCGAGGCCCCGCTGGCCTCGGCAGCGCGGCTCCAGGGCCTGCGCGTCTTCGGCCGTCTCACCGACGGCGTCTCGGTCGAGGAGGCGCAGACGGAGCTCAGTGCGGCCGGACGCGCCCCCGTCGAGGAGGACTCCTCCCTACGCGTCCGTCTACAACCGGAGGTGGTCCCCTTCGCGTTCTCCTACCTCTCCTTCCCCCGCGGAGGCCTGCGAAGCCTGCCCGAGTACCTGTTCTTCCAGACCCTGGCGTTGACCCTGCTGCTCGTGGCGTGCGGCAACGTCGCGATGCTGATCTTCGCGCGTACGGCCACACGCTTCCGGGAGCTTGCCATCCGGGGCGCGCTGGGGGCCGGTCGGGCCCGCATCGTTTCGCAGCTCTTCGTTGAAACGCTGGTGCTCGCTGTCCTCGCCGCCGGTATGGGCGTCTTCTTGCTCGACACCGCGCTCGGACGGTTGGATTTCGCGGGTTGGGCGGGCGTCGAGTCCCTTCCCTACTGGTTGTCCCTGGACGTCACGGGCGGCGGGCTCCTCAGCGCCCTGGTCCTGGCTGTCCTCAGCGCGACCCTCGCGGGCGTGCTGCCGGCGCTGCGCATCACGGGGCGCGACGTCAGCGACACGATCCGCAAGGCGAACGCGGGCCGTTCCGGTATCCGCTTCGGCGGCGCGATCGGAGCGCTGGTCGTGGCCGACGTGGCGGTCTCCGTCGTGGTCGTGTCCCTCGCGCTGTCGACGGTGGATCGGATGACCGATGCCGCCCGGGCAGCACAGGCCGCGGGCATTCCCGCCGATGAGTACCTGGCCGTGGACGTGCGGATGCCGGACGCCTCGCCGAGGGGCGGAGAGGCCGTGGAGCGGCAGCGCTTCCGGGAGGAGATGGCGGCCGTTCAGCGGGCGCTGGTCGAGCGCCTGCAGAACGAACCCGGCGTGCGTAGCGTGGCCGTGGCCGACGCATTGCCGCGCATGGACGCCCGTTCCCGGCCCGTCGAGATCGACGGTGTGACCCGCCCCGGCAGCATGCCGGGGTGGTACGTCAGCGCCGTGCGCATCGACCCGGGCTTCTTCTCCGCCCTGGAGACACCCATCCTCATGGGTCGTGACTTCGCTCTGGGGGACGTCGAGGACGGGGCCACGGCCGTGATCGTGAACGCGCCCTTCGTGGAGCGACTGCTCGCGGGACGCGACCCGATCGGTCAGCGCATCCGCTTCCTGACCGGAGCGAATGAAGGAGAGGGTCCCTGGTATCAGATCGTCGGCGTGGTCGGCCACCTCGGCATCAACATGGTGAACCCGGCGAGCGGAGAGGCGCTGTATCTCCCAACCGCGCCGGGGGACTTGAATCCTTTCCAGATCGGCATCCATGCCCGGGTCTCGCCCGAGACCCTGGTCCCTCGCGTGCGGGAGATCGTGGAGCAGGTGGCGCCCACCGCAATCGCCGGAGCTCCGAGACCGCTGGGACGGATCAACCAGGGCGACTGGTACCTGATCCTCGGAGTCGCCGCCGGGCTGGCGCTGCTGGTGGCCGTGCTGCTGGTGCTGGTGATCTCCGGCATCTACGCCATGATGTCCTTCTCGGTCTCCGAGCGGACCCGCGAGATCGGTGTCCGCGCCGCGTTGGGGGCGACCCGCCCCCGCCTGGTCTACACGGTGCTCCGTCGCTCGCTGCTGCAGATCGGGATCGGGGCCCTGTTGGGGCTGCCGTTGGCGGCACGGGTGTTCTACGAGTTGGGCCTGGCCAGCGGGAGCCGCCACGCCACCGTCGGCGCCGTGGCCTTGGCGCTGGGGCTCGCGGTGGGCGCGGTGGCGGTCGTGGGGGCGTCTTCCTGCTACGTTCCCATGCGACGGGTACTGGCCATCCAGCCGAACGAGGCGCTCCGAGCCGAAGGATGAGCTGATGTGATGCGGCCGCGGCCTGAGCCCAGCCCCCGCCGGCCTGTCCCGAAGGTCCAGGTCCGGCGGACACGGGCATGACGGAGTCCCCTGTTCCGCTCCCCGTCGCCGTCATCGGCGCCGGCGCCGCCGGCCTCATGGCGGCGCTGCACGCGGCGCGCGCCGGCGCGTCGGTGGTGTTGCTCGAGCGCACGTCGGATGGCGGGCGCAAGATCCTCATCAGCGGCGGAGGTCGCTGCAACGTGCTGCCGGCGGTGGAGCGGCCGGGCGCGTTCGTGACCGATTCGTCCGCGCGCCTGCTGCGCCGACTGCTCGGCGCCTGGCCCCTCGCCGAGCAGCGCGCCTTCTTCGAGTCCGACCTGGGCCTTCCCCTGTCCCTGGAAGCCGAGTCCGCCAAGCTCTTCCCGCGGAGCGGCAAGGCCCGCGACGTTCGCGACGCACTCCTCGACGCCGCCCGCGCCGCTGGAGTCCGCCCGTGGTTCGGCGCGGCGGTCACCGACGCGGTCCCGACCGGGAACGGATGGACGGTCCACCTGGAGGGCGCGCCACCCCTCATCGCCTGCGCCGTGGTGCTGGCCACCGGGGGCCTGTCCGTCCCCGCCACCGGGAGCGACGGCTTCGGCCTGAAGCTGGCGGACCGGCTCGGGCATACCGTCCATCCGACGTATCCGGCGCTCACGCCGCTCACGGCGGATCCGCCTCCGCATGCGCATCTGGCGGGGATCTCGCTCGAGGTCACCCTGCGGGCTCCGGCCGCCCGCCCCCGCGTCACCACGACGGGAGGCTTCCTGTTCACGCATCGTGGGTGGAGTGGTCCCGCGGTCCTGGACGCCTCGCACCTGGCCACCCGGGCCCGACTCGGGTTGGCGGAGCCCGATTCCGCGCGGATCCGGGTGGCCTGGACCCGGTTGGACCGAGACGCCTGGACCGCCGAGCTCCAGAGTGGGCCGGGCACCGTGGCGCGGGCGGTGGGACGCCACCTCCCCGACCGGCTGGTGGAGCAGCTGCTCGCACAGGCGGGCATCCCCGCGGACCGCACGCTGGCCCAGCTCCGCCGCGGGGAGCGGACCGCGCTCGTGGAAGCGCTGTGCGACACGCTCCTGCCCTGGACGGGCGACGAAGGCTACAAGAAGGCGGAGGTGACCGGCGGTGGCGTGGCGCTGTCGGAGATGGATCCGCACACGCTCGAGAGCCGCCTGTGCCCCGGGCTGTTCCTGTGCGGGGAACTCCTCGACGCATTCGGGCCTATCGGGGGACACAACTTCCAGTGGGCGTGGAGTACCGGCCGGGCGGCCGGGCTCGGGGCGGCGACCCACGCGCAGCGACCCCCGCACGCCTGAGGACATCCGCAGCCGGAGGGACCGTGGTCCAGTGGGAGAAGCGCGGCCGCAGCCGCAATCTGGAGGATCGGCGGGGGCAGCGGGTCGGACGGGCAGGGGTGGGCATCGGGGGCACCCTGTTGCTCCTGGTGCTCAGCGTCTTCTTCGGACCGGAAGTGCTCCAGGTGCTCGGACCGGTGGTCTCCGCCACCAACAATCGCCCGCAGGTCACGGAAGGCCCGTTGGAAACGACGGCCGCCGAAGAAGAGACCGTCGACTACGTGTCCTTCCTGCTGGACGACATGCAAGCGGTCTGGAACACGCGGCTGCCACGGATGGGCGCCGATTACCGCGAGACCACCCTCGTGCTGTTTCGTGACGCCACGCCGTCCGCATGCGGCCTGGGGCAGTCCGCGATGGGTCCGTTCTACTGTCCGCGCGATGAGAAGGTCTACCTCGACCTCTCGTTCTTCGACGAGCTGGCCCAGCGCTTCGGCGCTCCCGGCGATTTCGCGCAAGCGTACGTGCTCGCGCACGAGATCGGTCATCACGTCCAGAACGTGCTCGGCATCTCCACCGAGGTCTCCCGCTTGCAGCAGGCGCGTCCGAACCAGGCCAACCAGCTTTCGGTGCGGCTCGAGTTGCAGGCCGATTGCCTCGCGGGTGTCTGGGGCGCCTCCGCGGCCGCACAGGGCCGCCTGGAGCCGGGCGATGCGCAGGAGGGGCTACGCGCCGCGGCCGCGATCGGCGACGACCGCATCCAGCGTCAGACGCAGGGTCGGGTCGTGCCGGAGTCGTTCACCCACGGTACCTCCGAGCAGCGCCTCGAGTGGCTGCGTCGGGGCCTGCAGAGCGGCGACCCGAACACCTGCGACACGTTCGGCGCCTGACACCCCCGCGCGGGGGTCGTGCGGGAGTGTCCCGCCCGGGAGGACGGCCTGCCCTCCCGGGGCACGAGGCGCCCGCACGAGCCGCCACCCTACACGGGGTCCGCCACCTTGGCCTTGGCCAGCATCCATTCCATCGGGCAGAAATGCGTGAAGCTGGACTGGATCAGGTTGAAACCCACGAACGCGGTGAAGAGGAACCAGGCCGGGTGCACCCACCAGCCCAGAGCCAGCGATCCGAGGACGAAGATCCCCGCGATGCGGCGGATCAGATAGTGCATCTTCATAGGACCTCCACGGTGTCCAACGCGTAGACGCGGATCCCCTCCTCGGGACCGCGCTGCTCCATAAGGCGCCGGACCTCCGCCGTGAGGCGCACGGCCTCCTCCACCGGCACGGCGGCGAAGAAGAGGGTGGACGATCCGGGAAAGGCCCGCGTCCCCATCTTCCGTCCGGTCGACCCCTTCCCCAGCACCTGCGGGATCTCGCTCCAGCCCATCACCCCCGATGTCTCCAGCAGCGCGGCCACGTCGGGGGCATGATCCGCGTCCACGAAGATCAGCAGCATCTTCATCGCATCATCTCGTAGTAGAGGAGGGGGATCGCGACCAGGGTGAGGAGGGTCGCCACGAGCGCACCGCTGATGAGCGCGATGCCGAGACCCTGGAAGATCGGATCGGTGACCATCACGATCCCCCCGATCACGACCGCCAGCGCGGTGAGCACGATGGGTCGGGCCCGGATGAGCCCGGAGGCCACGACCGCTTCGGCCAGGGGTCGCCCGCGCTCGAGCTCCAGCCGCACGAAGTCCACCAGCAGGATCGAGTTGCGCACGATGATGCCCGCCAGCGCGATCATCCCGATCATCGACGTGGCCGTGAAGAACGCGCCGCTGAGCGCATGCGCGGGCAGGATCCCGATCAGCGTGAGCGGGATCGGCGCCATGATGACCAACGGCACCAGGAAGCTCTGGAACCAGGCCACCACCAGCACGTAGATCAGCACCAGCACGGCCGCGAAGGCGATCCCGAGATCGCGGAACACGTCCACTGTGATCTTCCACTCGCCGTCCCACACCAGGAAGGACTCCTCCGTCAGCGTGGGAGAGGCGGCGTAGTAGACCGGGATGCCTTCCGCCTCGTCGCCCAGCTCGTGGCGCATGGCCAGCATGGCGTACGCGGGGCTCTCCATGGCGCCAGCCACGTCGGCCGTGACGTACACGACCGGCCGCAGGTTCTTGCGGTGCCGGGTGACGGGTGCGGGCATGCTGTCGAATGCGGCCAGGGAACCCAACCGCCGCGCCCCACCCGGTGTGGCGATGGGCAGCGCGGCCAGGTCACCGACGCCGCTCCGGTCCGCGTCCGCCAACTGGATGCGGAGCGGCACCGGCTCCGCGGCGTGTTCGTCATGGAGCAACCCGCCCACCGCGCCACCGCCGGCCGCGGCCAACGTACGCGCCAGATCCTCGGGCGTGATGCCAGCCCGCAGCGCTTCTGCCTGGTCGATGGCGGCGCGCACCTGCACGTGCGGCGCCTCGACCGTCCAGTCCACGTCCACCACGCCGTCGGTGCGCTCGAAGATCTCCTTCACGCGCGCCGCCCGCCGGATCTGCTCGTCGTAGTCGGGCCCGTAGACCTCGGCCGTCAGGGTGGCCAGCACGGGCGGGCCCGGCGGGATCTCGGCCAGCTTGACCGAGGCGCCATAGGCGCGCGCCACGGAGTCCACGACCGGCCGCAGCCGGAGCGCGATGGCGTGGCTCTGGGCGTCACGCTCGTGCCGGTCCGCCAGATTCACCTGCACGTCGGCCACCGTGGGACCACGCCGCAGGAAGTAGTGGCGCACGAGGCCATTGAAGTTGAACGGCGCGGCCACGCCGGCGTAGGTCTGCACGTCGTGCACGTCCTCGTCGGTCGCGACCGCCAGCGCGAGCGCCTGCGCCACCTCGTTGGTGCGCTCCAACGTCGTGCCCTCCGGCATGTCCACGATGAGCTGGAATTCGCTCTTGTTGTCGAAGGGGAGCATCTTGACCTTCACCAGCTTGAGCGGGACCAGCAGCACCGACACCAGGAGCAGGGCCACCATCACCGCATAGGCCGTCCAGCGCTTGCGGCGATCTGCGATCCAGCGCTCGAGCATGGAGCGGTACGCATCGGCGATCCGGCCGGTGGGCCGCGGTTCCTCCTCTTCCCCGGCTCCCCCCGTCGGGTGGGCAGGCGCGTGGTTCCTGAGCAGGCGGACGGCCAGATAGGGCGTGATGGCGAACGCCACCACCAGCGAGAAGATCATGGCGACCGAAGCGCCCACCGGGATGGGCCGCATGTAGGGCCCCATCAGACCGGACACGAACGCCATGGGCAGGATGGCCGCAATGACGGTGAGCGTGGCCAGGATGGTGGGATTGCCCACCTCGTCCACGGCGATCACGGCGGCCTCGTCCGCGTGGCGGCGGCCCATCCCCAGATGGCGAGCGATGTTCTCCACCACCACGATGGCATCGTCCACCAGGATCCCGATCGCGAAGACGAGCGCGAACAGCGTGATGCGGTTGAGCGTGTAGCCGTAGAGCCGGTAGACGAGCAGGGTGAGCGCCAGCGTGACGGGCACGGCCACCAGCACCACCACGGCCTCCCGCCAGCCGAGCGCCAGCCACACCAGGACGGCCACTCCCAACGTGGCGATCAGGATGTGGAGCAGCAGCTCGCGGGACTTCTCCGTGGCGGTCTCGCCGTAGTCCCGCGTGACGGTGACCCGCACGTCCTCGGAGAGCACCACGCCCTCGAGCTCCGCCACCCGCTCCAGCACGCGGTGGGCGATGTCGGCCGCGTTCTTCCCTTCCCGCTTGGCGATGGCGATGGTCACGGCGGGCTCGAAGTCCGCGTCCGCGCCTTCCAGGTGCGCCACGTACTGATCCGGCAGGGCCGGGCCGTCCTCGATGGTGGCCACGTCTCCGAGCCGCACGGCCCGGCCTTGCTGCATGCCCACCACCAGGTCCTTCACCTGATCCGGACGACGCAGCAGGTGGCCCACCCGCACGGGTACCGTGCGGTTGTCCGACACCAGCGTACCCGCAGGCAGGTCCACGTTGGAAGTGCCCAGGGCGTGGATGACCACCCCGGCCGACAGTCCGCGCGCGGCCAGCGCGGCGGGATCGAGCGTCACGCGCACCTCCCGCGGCGCGCCGCCCACGACCCAGCTCTCCGCCACGTCCGGGATGCGCTTGATTTCGGCGGCCAGCTCCGCGGCCTGTTGCCGGAGCAGGTAGCCTCCGGTGTGGTCGGCCGCAGACGAGAGCGTGATCGTCAGGATCGGGACCTCGTTGATCCCGTGCAGCGTCACCAGCGGGGGCGTGGCACCGGGCGGCGCCGACGCCGCGTTGGCCATCAGCTTGCCGTAGAGCCGCGTGAGCGCGAGCTCCGGCTCCGTGCCGACCTCGAAGCGGGCGGTCACCAACGCGCCATCGCTCTGCGAGGCGGAGTACAGGTACTCCACGCCGGGCACCTCCCACAGCGCCCGCTCGAGCGGCTCGACGATGCGCCGCTCCACCTCGCGCGGATTCGCGCCCGGGAGCCCCACCGCCACGTCGATCATGGGTACCCGGATCTGCGGCTCCTCCTCCCGCGGGGTGGTGAGGAGGCCGCCCAGGCCGGCGGCCATGGACGCACCGATCAGGAGCGGGGTCAGCTTCGAGTGGAGGAACTTCTGTGCGATTCCTCCGGACGGCCCGGTCTTCATCGGACGATCCTCTCTCCGGGCTCCAGGCCGGACAGCACCTCATGGCGCCCGTCGGGGAAGGTCCGGCCCAGGCGCACCCAGCGGAGCACGGCGCGCCCGTCCTCGACGACCTGCACGCCGGTGAGCTGCCCGCGACGCACGATGGCGCTCTCGGGCACGGCCAGCCCGCTGCGCGTGCCCGTGGGAACGCGCGCGGTCAGCGCGGTACCGGTCGGCCAGTCCGCCGGCAGCGCGGCCTTCATCTCCACCGTGCGCGTCATGGGATCGGCGCCGCCCGAGACCGCCGTGATGACCGCCTCGGCGCTGCGCGCGCCCGACTCGACGGGGATGGTGTCCCCCACGGCCAGCCCGGCAGCGGCATCGACCGGCACGTGCAGCACGGCCTCGCGGGCCCCGGCCCGCTCGACCACCAGCAGCGGCATCCCGGGCGCGGCCAGGTCGCCCGGATCGACCGAACGGGCCACCACCACACCCGCGAACGGCGCGCGGATCTCCGCGTAGGCCGCCTGCGCCTCGACCTCGGCCTGGGCGGAGCGCGCCATGGCCAGATCGGCCTCGGCCTTGGTCAGGCCCAGGGCGGCCTGATCGCGCTGGACGCGCGCCACGGCGTCCTGGGCGAGCAAGGTGTCCATACGCGCGTCGTGCCGGCGCGCCTCGGCTTCGGCGGCCTCCGCCAGCCGCACCGCGGCGGCGGCCCGCTGGCGGGCGGCCGCGATGTCCTCCAGGCCCAGGCGGAGGAGGGGCTGACCCGCGCTCACGCGGGCGCCCAGCTCGGCGTCCACCGCCGTGACCCGGGCCATCACGCGGGTCGCCAGCTCGGCGCGCGCGGTCGGGCGGGCCTCCCCGGTCGCGACGATCCAGGACGGCAGGGTCTCCTGCTCGATCGGGGTGCCGGCGACGTCGGCGGTGGCCGCCCGGGCGGGCGCGGGCTCGTCGGACCCGCACGCGGTCAGGGCCAGGGCCAGGGCGGGAAGAAGGGCGAAGCGTCTCATCGGTCGTGTGCTCCGTAGGCGAAGTCCAGGGCGGCCCGCGCGACGAGCAGATCCCGGCGCGCGGTCCAGAGGGAGAGGGCGGTCTGGGTGGCGGTGGCCTGCACGTCCAGAAGCTCCGTGACGGGCGAGATGCCGGTGCGGTAGCGCAGGCGCGCCTGCTCGAGCGCAGTGCGGGCCTCCGCCTCGGCCGCGGTGGCCAACTCGAGCGCGCGGGTGGCGAGTTGCACGCGCTGACGCGCGGCCCGGACCTCGGCCTCCGCCTGCAGGCGCGCGCCTTCGAGCTGCGCGTCGACGGCCCTCCGTTGGGCGCCCGCCTCGCGGACCGCACCGATGCCGGAGAGGCCGGGGAAGAGCGCCCAGCGCATGCCCAGCCCCACGGTCCAGTCCCCCGAGCCCGTGCCCCAGGGCGTGTCCTGTCCGTGGTGGACCACGGCGGCGAAGCCCATGACCTGGGGCAGCTGGGCCCACCAGGCGCTCCGGGCCTGGGCGGCCGCGGCGTCGCGTCCGGCGGTGAGGGCCTCGAGGTCGCCCCGGCCGGCCAGGTCGCAGTCCTCCTGCACGCAGGTGGCGCCGACGGAGGTGGTGAGCGCGTCCGTGAGGGTCAGATCCGCGTCCGGCGCCATCCCGAGCAGGGTGGCGAGCTGGCTCCTGGCGATGTCGCGTTCGACGCGTGCCTGCTCCAGGCGGATCTCCACTTCGCGGGACGCGATGCGGGCCATGCGGGCGTCGAGCCCGGTGACGAGTCCCTGCCGCTCCATCGCCTCGGCCTGGGCCGTGTGGGCGCGCGCGGCCGCGAGGGCGGTGTCCAGCGCCGCCACGGAGCGGGCCGCCCACTGGGCGTTCCAGTAGGCCTGGCTGACCTGCAGGCGGACGGCGCCCGCCATCCGGCGCGCCCCCGCCTCTTCGGCCACGGCGGCGGAGCGGGCGGCGGAGAAGCCGAACCAGCCCTCGGGGGCCAGGAGCGGCATCTCCACCCCCAGGGTGGTGGAGAACCCGCCGATGGCCTCGGGACGGTTCAGGGCGTCCAGGGCCAGGTCCTCCATGGCGAAGCGCTCCTGGCGGAGCTTCAGGCCGAAGACGCCCACCGGGTCGGTGGTGCGCAGGCCCTGGAGCTCCACCCGCGTGGAGGGCAGGAAGGCCCGGGTGGCCTGCCAGACGCGCGCGTCGGCCGCGGCGCTGCCGGCCTCCGCGGCCTGGACCGCGGCATTGGCCGTCCGGGCCCGCGCCAGCGCGTCCTCGAGGCTCAGGGGGACGGTGTCCGCGGGCGGGGCCAGCGCGGTCACCAACAGGAGAAGCGGAAGGCTCATGGGTTGGGGATCCGGGGGAGGTCGGTGGGCTCGGCCTTCACAGGTCGCACGTCCGGATGCAGTTCAGGATGTGGGAGACCTTGGGCTCGATGATCCGGTAGTGGACGTGGACGCCGTCACGGCGGGACGCGACCACGTCGCAGCCCCGCAGGCGGGCCAGATGCTGGGAGACCGAGGCCTGCGGCAGGCCCACGGCCTCCTGGATCTCGGTCACCGTGGTCTCCCCACGCTCCAGCACCTCCACGATCTTCAGCCGCTCCGGATGCCCCAGCATCCGGATGATCTCGGCGGCCCGTCGGAGGACGGCCGGATCGGCGGAACGGACCAGCTCGTTCTTGTTCATGGAGTCAATGATATCAATATCGATATATATGCACAAGTGCATGTTATAGATACGTCCACGCCCGCGACCGTGGCGGTCGGGGCGGGGGGAGGCCGACTCCCCTCGCCGGGGGGCGCGAGCGGTTCGGGTGTCCACACCCTCCGGACGGGGGATTCCACGCCCGGCCGCGGCGGCCGCCGACGCAGCGACGGCCCCTTGACCGGACCCGAGCCTGCGCGGACCCTACCGTCGAGAATTGCCGCGTTCCCCCGTCGAGGGGGTCGTCGGCCATGCCAGACCTGGACTCGCCCGGATCGAATGGAGGCCCACGTGCTCCGATTCCTCGCCCTCGCTGCCCTCCTTCCGCTCGCGACGGGCCGCCTCGACGCCCAGACCCTTCGCCCCATGACCGTCGACGACGAGCTCGACATGGTCCAGGTGGGCGACGCCCTGCTCTCCCCCGACGGGCAGCGGGTGTTCTTCTCGGAGCAGCGCCTGGACTGGGGCGAGAACACGTACGAGAAGACCTACCACATGGCTCCCGCGGCCGGGGGCGAGGCCTTCCGTTGGCTGGGAGAGGAGGGCGGAAGCGACTTCCAGTTCTCGCCGGACGGTCGCTTCTTCTCGTTCAAGCGCACGGTGGACAAGAAGCAGCAGGTCTTCTCCATGCGCACGACGGGGGGCGAGGCCGTCCAGCTCACGGAGCACGACACGTCCGTGCGCACATACCAGTGGAGCGACGACGGCACACAGCTCTTCTTCACCGCGGAAGACGCCGTGCCCGACAGCGTCGAGAAGGAGGTCGAGAACGGGGCCGACGCCATCTGGGTGGACGAAGGCGCCAACGGCAAGACACGCTCCAACTGGCGCAACCTCTGGGTGTTCGACGTGGCGGCGAAGTCGGAGCGGGCGCTCACGCAGGACTCCATCCTCATCGGAAGTTTCGACGTCTCCCCCGACGGGCGGCGCGTGGCCTACACCGCCCGCCGCTCCAATCGTGAGAACGACGACCACCTGAGCGAGATCCACGTCCTGGACGTGGCCAGCGGCACCGTGCGGCAGGTCACCACCAACCAGGCGCCCGAGGGGGGGTTGGAGTGGGCTCCCGATTCCCGCCGGCTGCTGTTCACCGCGGCCGACGACCGGGAGTGGATGAACCGCAACACGAAGCTCTGGGTGATGGACGTGGACGCCGGCACGCATCGCCTGGTGTCGGGCGGATTCGAAGGCTCTCCGAGCAACGTCGTCTGGACGCCCGACGGTCGGGCGCTGCTGTTCAGCGGCCAGCAGGGTGTGGCCACGAACCTGTATCGCCTGGATGTCGACAGCGGCTCCCTCACGAAGCTCACCGACCGGACCGGGACGCTGCGCGCCGGATCCTGGTCGAAGGACCGCACCCGCTGGCTGGCCAGCTACAGCGACTACCGCACTCCGCCCGATCTATGGGTCGGCACCGTGCAGGGACGGAGCGAGCCCGTACGCATCACGCACGCGAATCCCCAGATCGCGAATCTGCAGCTCGCCGACATGGAGGTCGTGCGCTGGCGCTCCACCGACGGCACCGAGATCGAGGGATTGCTGCACCTGCCCGCCGGGCGTTCGGACGGAGAGCGGGTGCCGCTGATGCTGAACATCCACGGAGGCCCGGCCGGCGTGTTCCCCAACGCCTGGTCCGCGCGTTACCACATCTACGGCGGACTGGGCTATGCGTCGCTGTCTCCGAACGTGCGGGGGTCCAGCGGCTACACGGATGCGCTCCGCGAAGGCAACACCGTGCAGCAGGGAGACGGCATCGGAAAGGGCGACTACCAGGACCTGCAGACGGGCGTCGACGCCATGATCGAGCGCGGCATCGCCGATCCCGAGCATCTGGCGCTCCGCGGCTGGAGCTACGGCGGGATCCTGGGCGGGTGGACCATCACGCAGACGGACCGCTTCAAAGCCGCGTCCATCGGGGCCGGTGTCTACGACTGGACGTCGGAGTACGGACCCGGCTTCAATCACGATGTGCGCCTGTGGCACATCGGCGGCACACCCTGGGAGAATCCGGACGGGTGGCGCGGTCAGTCGGCGCTCACGCACGTGGCCAACGTGAGCACGCCCACGATCCTGCTGCACGGCGAGGAGGACACGACCGACACCGAGCAGCAGAGCATGATGTTCTTCGTGGGCATCCGCGACGTGGGCAAGGCACCGGTGCGCTACATCAAGTTCCCGCGCGAGCCGCACGGATTTCGTGAGCCGCGTCATCAGCGCACGCGCGACGTGGAGGAGATCCGCTGGATGCAGCGCTACGTGCTCGGGGAGGAGTGGACCCCGTGGACGCGGCCGCCGGAGAAGAAGGAGACACCGGTGTCCTGAGGAGAGCGCCTGCGGGAGAGGCGCAAGCCTGAAGCGGCAGCCCGAACCCCCGTCGGGGACTGCAGCAAGCCCCGCGACCGTCCCATTCTGCCATGGACGGCTTCGGGCGTGTCGCGGGGGCTCGGGTCCAGGATGCACCGCGCACGTCGCGCTCCGCGCGTTCAGAGGCCTCCGGGAACGCGCTACACGGCTGCGGCCTTCTGCCGAAGCCTCCGACCTCGCGTTCGTGCGTCCTGGAGCCGCAGGAGAGGCCGCGAAACCCACCGGTATCTTTGAAGCAGGTTCAACGCTTCGAAGGGAGGGGTGGGGTGATGGAATCGACGGCGGGCGTGCGCGATGTGCGGGTGGAGGTGGACGGGCAGCGTGCGGCCAC